>JAHDDD010000344.1 GCA_020629535.1 Saprospiraceae bacterium | reverse complement strand
GAAAAGCAAGATTATTCCTCTGCTATTTCCTTCTTTGAACCATTTTTAGACCAAACATCTGTCGGTAAGACGGCAAATATCTGTTACGGAAGAGCATTGGGATTAAGCGGTGAAGCTGTAAAGGCTCTTGAACTTTTCAAGGACCTCAATAGTAGTTTTCCAAATGATACAGAAGTTGAACTCAATCTAGCTGAAGCATATTTGTGGAATCAGGATTATGCAAATGGTGAACGGGTATATGAAGGTTTGGTTTCTAAAGATTCAAGCTCGTTTCTAGCTCACTATGGAATGGCAAATGCATTGGCAGGTCAAGAGAAATTTGAACCTGCTCTATTTCATTTGTCTAAAGTTATTTCATTAAATCCAGATTTTGAAGATGCGATAAATGCAGAAATGCATGTTCGGATCTTCCAGGCTTACAAGATGTTTAAAGCAGGAAAAAACAATGAAGCTCTACAATTCATTGATCAGGTTGTGGCCAAATTTCCAAATAGTGATGCTGCCAAGAAACTTAAAAGCGATATCATATCAGCTTCAAAAAGTAATATAGGCGTCATATACACCCAAACCGAAGATTCCGCCAACAATACAGCTGATCAACTTGCTGTACGCGTAAATCTCGGAAACATTGACCGTCACGAACTGTCATTTGGATTTGTCATTTCCAAATATCAGGATGTAAGCTTAAACAGTATTAATCATTCATCTCTTTTTATTCGAGATAAACTTTTCCTTGGCGAAAAATTCAGGTTAAATACAGGTCTTTCAGTTCTGAGTTTTGGAGAAGAAGGTAATATGGATTTTAATTTTCTTTCGAAGAATGTTTCCCTTGAGGCATTTTGGAACAAGTTTCTTTATACGGACATTGGTTATGAACACATACTGAATCAACCAAATTTAGATCTTATCAATCAACGAATAGAAAGCGATATATTCTTTGGAGCATTCAATGCCAATATCGGCAAGTCAGTTGGACTGTTTTCAAAAAGTTTCTATAACATACTTTCCGATGGCAATGTTCAAAAGCAAAATTTTAGCTCACTATATGTCACCTTGCCAGCGAAAATTTTATTTCGGGTGGGTATCAATGTTCACTACTCTGAATTCGAACATACTAGAACAAGATATTTTAGTCCATCTCAATACAAGGCAGGTGAACTATTTTTCTTACTTGAAAATTTTTCTCCACAAAAATCAATGAATTATAAAATTAGTATTGCAGGAGGTCAACAACAGATAGAAAACTTTGCCTGGCAACTAACATACAGACTGGATTGTAAACTGTTTTACAATTTTAGGTCTGGCACTCAAATTATGGCAGCGGCCTTGTTTAGCAATTCTGCAGATGTAACAGAATTGGCCGGCTTTGGCAGCCGTTCTTTTTCAATTGGATTGCATCAAAGTTTTTGACATGAACGTGTGCAAGCTCAATTAAAATTAGGGCTTGAGCCTCAATATGTAAACTACTTGCTCTTAATTATTATATCAAATCCAAAAATCTTGGATTCTACACCAAACTTCTAAGCATCCTGAAACAGCCTCAATTCTCGTACATCTTTGAATCATAATTAATCGACAAAAATTACAGACATGAAAAAATTGATGGTAGACTTTAAAAATTTAGACAATCAAGAAGCGATTTTAATTTCATTAACCGGAGGGCTTGTATCTAAAAGTGCGATGGATTTTAAAAGAGACATTATTAATCTTGTTGAAGACAATGCGAAAGATTGTTACATCAACATCTCTAATGTAGAAGCGATGGATGTTTCTGGTGTAAATGCATTGGCAATGGTTCACAAAGCAACAGAAAGAGCAGGCAATAAATTGGTGATTGTAAGCTCTGACGCTAATCCGGCGGATGAGTTTTTAATGCTAACCAAATTTAACGAATATCTCAACTTCGCAAGAGCGTAATTGTAAGTTCATTAACCCAATGAAAAAGATTACGACACTTTTGAAGTTCACACCTGCTGTGTTATTCTTTCTGATGACTCTGATTTCAAACGCAGGGAACTATGGATTGAATTTATTCCTCAGCAGATACCTCGGACCCGTTGGTTTTGCGGAAGCAAATATTTTGGCCACACTAGTATTAGGAATTTCTTTTCTCGGAATGGGAATTCAATTGACTGCAGCCAAAATTGTCGCTAACCAGGAAGAATACGCTTTGGGATCATTGAAAAAAAGCATCAGAGTTGCTGGACTGTTCATTTGTGTAACGACCATATTATTCGCCTCCCAAATTGCAAACTTTTTACAGTTCGAAAACGCAGCATCGTTGATCATACTTTTTGCAGGATTACCTATCTACCTTGAAATGAGCTTCTTTAGAGGAATGCTTCAAGGAGCACAGAGATTTGAAAAATTAGGACAGAGTTATGTAGTAGAAATGGCGACAAGAGCATTGATTACTATTGCGTTACTAATCTCCTTGAGCAGTTTTGGAATGGCTAGCGAGTTCGTTGCAATAGGATTCTTAGTATCATTTGTCGCAGCTTACGGTCTTACGTACAGAAAAATTGAAAAGACTGAAAATACTCAATCGATACAAAAAGATTTAATCCAATTCTTTGGGTTGGTAATATTCTACGAATTCAGTCAAATATTAATTAACAACAGTGATATCATACTTGTAAAGCACTTCTTTGCAAACAATGACGCAGGTTTGTATGCTGCACTTGCCATGGTGGGAAAAATTAGTTTCTTCATTACATGGTCAATGGCCATGGTACTTTTCCCAAGAGTCATCGAAGCAGCAAAAGAAGGAAAGGATTATAACAAACTTTTTATTAATTCGATGGCTGCCTTTACCGTAATGAGCATAGGGTTGGTCGTTGCTTGTCTTCTATTTTCAAAGTTCATTATTGGAATTAGTTTTGGTGAGGCATATCTAAGTATCTCAAGTCACTTATGGCAGTATACGCTGTTAAGTTGTTTATTCGCAGGATCAAATTTGATTGTATACTTCTACTTATCATTGGAAAAATATTTACCTGTATTTATTTCATTGATAGCTGGCATTACTCAAATAGTATTAATCTGTTTGTATCATGGTTCTTTGGCACAAGTTATCATTGTACAAATTATTTTAATGACCATTTTACTCGTGATTTTAGTGTCTTATCACATGATCACATTGTACTCGCATAACCCATTGGCCAAGTTCAAACTGGCCATACATATTTCCCAATCAAAATCATAAACCGAATTAAAATGAAAATTGCAGTAATTTCTCCATATCCCCCGAGCAAAGGAACACTTAATGAATACGCATTCCACTTTGTACAAAATTTAAAATTCAAATCAGAGGTGACAGAGATTGTTATTCTGACAGATCAAATCGTAGAGAGTTATCCGGAAGACGACAATACCGGTTGCAAAATTACGATCGATCCTTGTTGGAAGTTCAATAGTCTGAATACCCCGATTAAAATTGTGAAGGCATTGAAAAAGCACAAAGCTGATCTTGCTATGTTCAATATTCAATTCCTCTCATTTGGTGACAAGAAGGTTGCTGGCGCTTTGGGTCTTATGACTCCGGTCTTGAGCAGAATGTTTGGTATCCCAAGTCTCACATTGTTGCACAATATTACTGAGACGGTTGATTATGAATCTGCCGGAATTACCAACAGCAAAATGATGATGTTTCTTTACAATTTTATAGGGACCATTTTAACTCAGATACTTTTGCTTTCGAATGTACTTGCTGTAACTATGCCTAAGTACGTCAATATTCTAAAGAAAAAATACAAGTCAAGAAACATTGCATTGATTCCTCATGGCACTTTTGAAATTCCAGAATATGTAGAAACTCAAGTCTCTGGAAAAAAGAAAGTTATGACTTTCGGAAAATTTGGAACATACAAAAAAGTGGAAGAAATGATTGAGGCTGTAGAAATCGTAAGAGACAGAAATGACATGGATATTGAAATCGTCATTGCCGGCACAGACAACCCGAATGTAAAAGGATATCTTGAAAATGTAAGAAACACATACAGCCACGTTAATGACATTACATTTACAGGCTACGTAGAAGAAGAAGATGTACCAACGATATTTCGAGAAAGTACTGTTGTGGTTTTCCCTTATACGAGTACCACAGGTAGCTCAGGAGTATTGCATCAGGCAGGAAGTTATGGCAAGTCAGTTGTATTGCCGCAAATCGGAGACCTTAAGGAATTGATCGAAGAAGAAGGATATAGAGGAGAGTATTTTAAACCAT
This sequence comes from Saprospiraceae bacterium, assembly GCA_020629535.1. Lineage (GTDB taxonomy): Bacteria > Bacteroidota > Bacteroidia > Chitinophagales > Saprospiraceae > JAHDBF01. Next base: position 289 of record JAHDDD010000344.1, on the reverse strand, counting down.
CTGACGTTATGGGCATGGCTGATGCCATTGAAAAATTGCTAACTCAGGAAGATTACAGAAAAGAACTGGAAGAAACAAATTACGCAGCTGCATGCTCATTGCCTATGTCAGATATTGCTGATTGGTATCTATTGCACTTCGAACATTTGGTCAATAATAATAAAGAAATAAAAGAAATGACTAAGGAAGTTGAGAGCCCAAAAAATTATAAGTCTTTAGTGGGAGTGTGAACTATCATGTCTGATTAATTTATTCACACGCCACTTACCATCATTCAATGTCATTACAA
>JAHDDD010000343.1 GCA_020629535.1 Saprospiraceae bacterium | reverse complement strand
ATAGCTTTGGAGAAGAATAACGAAAAGTGAGCAAAAATTTAGTCATAATCCCCACCTACAACGAGATCGAAAACATAAGGTTGATCATCGAAGCCGTATTTGATCGGAAGACTGATTTTCACGTATTGGTTGTAGATGACGGCTCACCTGATGGGACAGGAGCAGAAGTTAAAAAATTGCAATCTGAGCATGCGGGCAAAATTCATTTAATTGAAAGGGAAGGGAAGCAAGGATTGGGTACAGCATACATTGCAGGCTTCAAGTATGGTTTGGAAAAAGGCTATGAATTTATTTTTGAGATGGATGCAGACTTTAGTCATCCGGTTGAGGCTTTGGAACCTATGTTGGAGCTTGTTCAATCAGGTCAAGCGGACATGTGTGTTGGTTCGAGATATGTCAAAGGCGGAGACATACGGAACTGGTCATGGGATCGGCTGGTACTCTCTTACGGTGCGTCTGTATACGTCAGACTGATGACAAGTCTTGGTGTCAAAGATCCAACGGCTGGTTTCGTTTGCTATCACAGAAGGGTACTCGAAAAGATGAATCTCAATGCGATCACCTTCATAGGTTATGCCTTCCAAATTGAAATGAAATACTACGCCAAGCAGCTTGGCTTTAAAATCAAAGAATATCCAATCACATTTATTGATCGAAAGTTAGGAACCTCTAAGATGAACATGAGTATCGTGAATGAAGGAGTCTTCGGGGTCTTGAAGATGAGGCGAAGAAACTATAGTGAGTTTTGACGGAAGAGGGAAGAGAGAGAAGAGAGGAGTGAAGAGGGAAAAGTGAATAAATCTATGAACCTCATGATTTCATAGAATTTCTCATTTATTAGCTGTCTAAAAGAATTAGCCCCGTAGGGGCGACACATACCTAACCCCGGGCACTGCCCGGGTTTAGGTATATGTCAAGCTTTGACCCACTTGTTTGATTCATTCATTTCATTTGAATCAAAGATGGGTCTTAGTATTGGGAATGCTTCAACCACGTGGTGAAACCACGGGGTTGAAATATGTCGCCCTTTCAGGGCTAAGATGTCCTATATTTTTCAAAATCAGCTTTTTCTGTGATGTTAGACGGTTACTTATGTATCTATTTTTGGGTTTTATAATTCAAAATCTAACATCATGAGAACAATTCTAACATCTCTATTTTTTGTCCTTATCATTTCAAGTTTGACAGGACAAAACCATTTACATGTAGTAAACAATACTGGTGGTGAAATAGCCAAACTTGAAAGTATTACTGGGTTTCCTAAATTGGTTTTTGCCAATGATCAAGGGAATGTAGCTCAGGTCGGATTAAGTACAGCGACAAATGGAAACGTTGATGATAACATCATGATTAACACTCTCAAGCCAACAAGCAAAATCAGATTTCAAGTTGGTGTGAATCCTACGGGAACTGGGCTTGTCACAATCAATCCAAACAATGCATCAGACGGAACTTTCACTGGCGCATATGTAGGGATCAATACACAAAGTCCTTCTGGTCCTTTGACAGTTATGAACATTGCAGGTGGAGTTACAGGAGAATTCAGAGGAGGACCGGGAGTGGAGCAAACATTTGTCCAATTTACAGGAAACAGTGGGTCGACTCAGAAAGGATTCATGGGTTTCACAGGTAGCAATCTCAATGATTACAGAGTAGGTACCTATGCTGCAAATTCGACAGGAAGACTGGTTTTTGAGGTCCAAGAGCAAGAAAGAATGTGGATTGAGTCAAATATTGTGAATATTTGTGGCAACCTCCAAACCAGTGGTTCAATTACAGCATTTCAGGTTGGAATATGCTCAGATAGAAGATATAAAAAGCAAGTGAAGCCATTGACAAATTCTTTGGATAAAGTCCAAGCGATCAATGGTGTTAGTTATTATTGGGATACTGAAAATTATTCCCACAAAAATTTTGGAGATGAAAAACAAATTGGTCTCATAGCGCAAGAGGTGGAGCAAATTTTACCAGAGCTTGTCACGACAGACGAGAGTGGGTATAAGACGGTTGATTACGTAAGTTTAACTGCTGTATTGGTTGAAGCCATCAAAGAACAACAAGAAACCATTGAATCTTTAGAAGAGAAAATAAACGTTGTCATTGATTTGAATGCAAAGCTGATGAGCGTTGCTGAAAAGGAATAAATGATGAAGTAACTTAAGTATCAAAGCTGAAAGCCTTGTTTGTAAAAACAAGGCTTTTTTAAATGAATGATTTTTTAATCATCATTTAAAACCACTTTCTTTTCTTTTTCGTCACTTAGAATAAATCCAACATTAAAAACATTTTTGATTTCAATAGAAGAATCTCTTTTGAGTAACTTTCTGATTCTCGAAATGTATACATCAAAACATCTTCCCATAAAGTAATCATCTTTGCCATAGATTTTTATTACGGCTTCATCTCTTCTTAAGATGCTGTTTTTTTGCATGCAAAGCAGCTTCAGAATTTCATTTTCTTTTTTGGTTAATCTATGAACTTCATCGCCATAACTCAACTGGTGCAAATTGTAATCAAATTTGAATTTTCCAATTTCAAAAGTCTTCGGACCGCATTCTGCCACTTCATCTTTTTTTCTTCGCATGATGACTTTGATTTTGCAAAGCAATTCATCTTCATCAAAAGGTTTTGTGACATAGTCTTCGGCACCTATTGAATAACCATTGAGTTTATCTTGTTTCATTGACTTGGCAGTGAGGAAAATAAAAGGTGTACTTACTCCCTTTTTTCTCAATGCTTTGGCCAGGGCAAATCCATCCAACTTTGGCATCATGACATCGATGATACAAAGATCAAAATGTTCTTTTTGAGCGACAGTCAATCCTTCAAAACCATCTCTGCATAATTTGACTTTAAAGTTTTCATCTTGTAAATAATTTACAAGCAAAAAGCCCATATTCAAATCGTCTTCAACCAGTAAAATTTTCTTTTCCAAATTGTTTAGACATTAGGGATTAATAAATCGAATTGACTTCCTTTGTTTAATTCGCTATTGACATTTATCAGTCCTTTGTGCATTTCGATAACGGTCTTCACATACGACAGTCCGATACCAAATCCTTTGTTGTTTCTTACATCACCCGTATTGACACGCTGGAATTTTTCGAAAATGTGATTTTGATCATGCTTACTAATTCCAATGCCATTGTCAGCGATCGAGACTTTGATGTGATTTGGCGCTTCTGTCAATTTTATATTAATAACTGGATCCTTCTCACAATATTTTAATGCATTGTCAATGAGATTTTTTATCACATTACTCAAGTGGTAATAATCACCTTCAAGTTCATATTCGTCATTTGGCGGATTAAAATGAATGATCCCATTTTTTTGTTCTGCAATGAGTTGCATATTGTTGACAACCTCTTGAATCATATCATTCAAATTGACAACTTGTTTGTTGAGTTCGTAATCACCATTTTCCATACTGGATAGAAATAGAACTCTTTCAATTTGATTTGCCAGTTTTGAATTTTCTTTACGAATAATGTTTGCGTATTTGTCATCTTTGACATTTTGATATTTCTTCCCGAGCATGGTCAATGCCAATGAAATATTGGTCAATGGCGTTTTCAATTCGTGTGCCGTGTTGTTGAAAAAATCAATGTTGTTTTCAGTGATTCTTTTCTGTTTTACCAATGCCCGAAGAATGATAAATGAGACGGTAGCCAATAATAAAAAAATGAGAATAGAAGAGAAGATCATAAACTTCATCTTATCATACAGATATTCATCTTTTGAAAGAAATGAAACGCCAAGAAGGAATTCAGTATTATTTGAAACTGGCGTTTTGATACTGCAAGAGTAAGATTTTCTTTTTCCTTTTGAATTTCCGATTTCTGTGGGTGTGATTCGACAAGCATAAGATCCACCGCTTGGTGATAATGTGTTGCTGTTGGATTCAAAAATATCAATACTACATTTTTCATCAATGCCGAAACAGGCCATGTAAGCCTGTAAATATTCTTTCAGTTCTTCCTGCGATTCTTTTGGCAATGGTTTACGTCCTAGCTCAATGTATTTATAGGGTACATCACCCATACAATCTGCAGAGTCATCGACATCCAATTTGGTTTTATTGGCCATGTTGAAATCTCGGAGTGCGCTCCCCATGGCCATATTGACTTTTTGATCAAACTGTTCTTCAATGAGATTTTTTGATGTACTCAACCAGCTGATTTGAAATGACATGAGGCAAATCAAACCAAGACAAACACAAAGAAATAGTATGGGAACTTGATGGTTTTTGATCCAGTTTTTCACATAAAATTTTTATAAAGAGAAGCTTTATTTCCCAGCAATTCTTCCGTTTAACAAGTTTTTAACAAGGATTTGGCGAGTCTCTCACATGAGGCACATACTCCCAGGCATAGATTTGTGGTGTAATGTTACACACCGGTATCTCAGCGGATCTGAGAGGAATTTAAATTATGAAAATGAAAAAGATATTAGGAGTATTCTTGGCACTTGTATTTGCAAGCACATTGTCAATTGCACAAGAAGCAAGCATGGAAACAA
>JAHDDD010000342.1 GCA_020629535.1 Saprospiraceae bacterium | reverse complement strand
TTTAAAAATCGGGGTTTAGTAAACCTTATTTTACTTTCAGCAGCTTCACGTTAAAAATGCAAACCATGAAATTCTTTGCAGAAAAATGCAAAATGCTCCATAAATTCTCCCACTCAATTATTGGTTTACCAGACCCGCTTTTACTGAATTGCTGAAACCATTTTAAATCCCTGATTCACGAATATTTCCTGAATCCGCATTTTAAACAAAAAAAAGGCTTTCCCCTTGCCGAGGAAAGCCTTCTAAAATAGAACTTATGAAGTTATTTTGCTACAACAAATTTCAAAGTACGTGTTGCATTTTCTCCATGAACTTGTAATAAGTACATGCCAGAGTTTAATGCATCAACAGAAATTTGGTGAGTAGTTGCATTACCAGTAGACTTAATGTTGCTCATCATTTGTCCATTCATATTGAAGATGCTAAATGCTTTTACATTTACATCAACCGTGTTAACTTCTAACAAACTATTAACAGGGTTTCTAACAATATTGATTTGGTCCAATTGAATATCTTTAACATTAGTAGTCGTAGCGGAGGAATAGTTGCTGAATAAAGCTTGGAAAGGTACTTCAGCATCAATTTCGTTACCTTCTGTATCAACGATTAATCCGAAGAAGTCATCACAGTTTGCTTCAACATACTCAATGAATTCTTCATCCGTATCGAATAAAGGTGCATTAAGGATACAGTCGCTCAATTCCAGATCACAAGCTTCGTTCAATGCTAATAAGAAACCTTGGAAAGTAGTAAGATCCGTGAACATGATTTCATCGAAACATTCGAAGTCCCAATCTTCAGGATACTCTTCTTCACCTTCTGGCCATTCTTCTTCCTCTTCCCAATCGCCATAGTCACAGTCACCATCAACAACTGTCAAACCTAAGCATTCTGCAAGACAAGCACCAGGGAAAGGCTCAACTGAAACAGTGCCATCACCGTTGTCAAATTCAACACAAACCATGTCTTCTTCCTCATCACAATCGCACTCATCTTCTGGCCACTCTTCTTCACCCCAATCGCCATAATCACAATCTTCATCAGAAATAGTGAATCCATAGCATTCTGCTATACAAGCACTTGGGAAAGGATCAACTGTGATAGATCCGTCAGGGTGTACACACTCTACACAAACCATATCATCTTCTGTTGGCTCTGGGCAATCACACTCTTCTTCTTCCGGCCACTCTTCTTCTTCCCAATCACCGTAGTCACAGTCACCATCAACAACTGTTAAACCTAAGCATTCTGCAAAACATGCACTTGGGAAAGGCTCAATAGAAACAGTGCCATCTCCATTATCAAATTCTACGCAAACGATTTCGTCATCATCTTCGCAGTCGCAATCATCTTCTGGCCACTCTTCTTCATCTGGCCACTCTTCTTCCTCCCAATCACCATAGTCACAATCTTCATCAGAAATAGTGAATCCATAGCATTCTGCTAAGCAAGCACTTGGGAAAGGATCAACCGTGATAGATCCGTCAGGGTGTACGCACTCTACACAAACCATATCATCTTCTGTTGGCTCATCACAATCACATTCATCTTCTGGCCATTCTTCATCTGGCCACTCTTCTTCCTCCCATTCGCCAAAGTCACAATCTCCTTCGTCAACAACGGTGAATCCTAAGCATTCTGCCAAGCATGCACTTGGGAAAATGTCTACTGAGGTTGTTCCATCTCCATTATCAAATTCGACACATACGAATTCTTCAAACGAACCTGGGTCTGGGCAATCACAATCTTCCTGAGCGGAGAGATTTAGTGCCAAGCAACAGCAAAATGCTAGTAAAATTGTTTTAAAAATGTTCATCTCTAAATTTTTTTTTGATAATCAAAATTCTGATTATCTAGTTAATAAATGAAGGTTCCACTTCACAAGTTCCTTCAATCATGTTATATCATTTAAGACCTTTGTCTTAATTTTCGATAATTATTTTCTTTGTAAAAATTCGTTCATCACTGTGTAACTTTAAATAATAAATACCGCTCTCTTTTCTTGTAAAATCTAATTGTGTCTGATGATTGAAGCCAGGAAGTTGGTTTACTTTCTTGCCTAATACATCATAAAGTTCCATGTAATTTATGTTTATTTGCTTTGTATCAATAACGAATTGTCCGTTGTTTGGGTTGGGGAAAATATTGACTTCTGAAGAAGCTATTTTAATATCTTTTGTATTGGTTAGAAATTCCATTTCTTCTTGTGGGATAAAGATTTGGACGGTATCGTAAACCACTGGAATTTCTCCTAAAGTAGGGCCAACAAATTTTGCACTTTCTAAAATCACTTCAGTTTCAAAGTCTTCCAATGAAAGTGCAATCACATCTCCAATAATTATGAAACCAGCCCGAAGTAATACCCCATCACCAGTTGCTGGACCTAAATCACCTTTTCTAGCAATAGCATATGATGTACTTTCAAATTCAAAGTCTGGCATGATTCCAGTCCCAATTAATTCACTTTCATCACCAAGCCAAGAATCATCATATTCAATAATTCCAATAGGAGAAAATATTTCTTCATCAAATTTTAATTTAATAGCTACTCCTTGTAAATCCTCAATCTCAGTTTCATTTGAAATAGTAATTTCCAATAACAAGAAATCTTCTATATCATAATCAAACTCGAGAGTCAGTTTTGGGTCTGAGGAGATTTCACCTTCTGTGAAAACATCTTCAACCGGTATGCCATGCTCCATGTAATAATTCTCATCAATTGCAAAAACATCAGCTTGAGTGATAAATCCATCCCCATTACAGTCTGCAAAAGCGGCATCAAGAGTAGTCCCAGGGATATTAAATCCCCATGGATTTATTTCGAAAGGCTCAAACTCAGTCCCAAATTCATCTCTTGCTGGGCCAATTTGATTAAGTACACTATTTAGATAAAGCAGGTCTACATGATTTACTACACCATTATTGTTTACATCGCCTGGATAAACTACGCCTTGTCCCTTCAATGTGCTCCCAAAAACGAGCAAAACAAGTACAGTGAAAAAATGATTTTTAAGCCCTATCATATGCTGTTATTTTTCAACGGAGTAATTAATAGTTTAATCATATATACAAATGTAAGACTAAGGGTTGATGAAAACAATTACATTTTTTAAGATTTTTTTAGTGCTTTAACATTTGTTATTTTTTGCAAAAGTTTGATTTTTAGTGCTTTATGTTTAATTTTGAAAGAGTGTTTTTTATAGAATATTTTTTATTGACTCAAAATTCGAATGCAAAAAAGTAAGTTAATTTACATTTTACACAGGATTGGAGCCATCGAGCTCAAGGAATTAGGCGATTTTTTGAATTCTCCTTTTTTTAATAAACAAGAAGATGTAAAGCGATTATACCAATATTTATATAATCTGGCCCCTCATTTTAAAGAAGAAAAACTGGATCGGCACGTTGTTTTTGAAGCACTTTTTCCAAATGAGCCATTTGTACAGGCTCGTTTTTACGCATTGTCTCACACGTTGTTGAAATTAGTAGAGGAATATTTGGGGTTGAAATGGTCGCAAAAGAATGCTTTTCCTTTAGATTATTGTATAGCGGAGGCTTGCTATGAACGAAATTTTGAAAAAAACTACAAAGAGAAAAAGACAAAGGTGCAAAAAAAGCTCCAAAACCAGCAGTATAAAAACATTAATTATTACAATCAAATGTATTTGCTTTCAGATCTTTCAAATAGGCAATATTTGAAGAAAAACCTCAGAGAGCAAGATACTAGTCTGAAAGATGCATCGGATTATTTTGATCTCTATTTTCTCGGTAAAAAGCTGATTTATGCTTGTGAAATATTGGCAAGGAATACCACACTTTCTGGAGACATAGAAATTGGTTTAATGGATGTTTTGAGTGCTCACCTTGAGAAGAATGAATATTTAGATGTTCCCTCAGTGGCTATTTATAGAGCGATCTTTTTTATGCTCACCAAGCCAGATGGTGATTTATATTTTAATCAATTCAAAGCATTGCTTGATCATCGCATCGGAGAAATTGACTTCAAAGAACTCACTAGTATTTTTCAACATGGTGTTAATTTTTGTGTTTTGCAAATCCGACAGGGTAGGACTCCTTATCACGAAGAAGCCTTGGATTTTTATTTGAGAGGAGTCGACACCAAGGTATTGTTGCCAGAAGGCAAAATGTCCCCTTGGGATTTTAAAAATATCATCCGTCTTGGACTTAATCTAAAGCGCTATGATTTTACAGAAAACTTTATTCAGACCTATAGTGAAAAACTGCCTGCCCAATTTCAGACGGATGCTTTGAATTTTAATCTGGCGGAGCTATACTATTATAAAGGAGATTGGGACAAAACAATTGACTTTTTAAATAATGTTCGTTTCTCCGATATGACCTACGCTATTGGTACAAGGGTTTTATTATGTAAAATTTATTTTGAAAGAGATGAAGATGTGGTATTGAAATCGATGATCGCAGCTTTTAAGATATTTTTGAAAAGGGATAAAAAAATCATCACTGATCTCAAGAAAACGTATTTCAATTTATTGAAATTTTT
>JAHDDD010000341.1 GCA_020629535.1 Saprospiraceae bacterium | reverse complement strand
ATCACGGATTGGTTGTATAGGTCTGCTACTTCTGTAGAATCATTGACTGTGACCTCAGCACCTAATGTATCTATAAATGTAACTGGATATACCAATTCATAACATTCAAAGATGGCTTCCATTGCATCTTCGAATCTGTCATCTTCTTCATCGTCATCATCATCTTCTTCGTCATCATCATCGTCACAGTCTTCAAGGTCATCGATGTCATCTTCGTTTTCCAATGAAATACTGACTCCTTCACTGTTCAAAATATTGACAGGATAAACCAATTCAAGGTCATCGTTTTCGTTTAAAATATCAATAACGATTTCATCAGAGCCGGCTTCCAATGTTTCACCATCGATGGTCATAAAACTGATTGGATACACGATTGAATAACATTCATTCAAATCTTCGATCAAATCTTCAATATCATCACCACCTTGGTTTCCACCTCCTTGGTTTCCTCCACCCTGAGGTCCATTAATTTGGCCTTGAAACTTGATGACGGGCTTAAGATAAAAACCGTCTGGTCGCTCAACAATTGAGGTACATGCATAAAAATCTACAAGGAAATCTGAGCCACTTTGAAGGCTCTCCAAATCAACTTTCACTTTTACAGTGGTGTTGTTTGGTTGGAGTAATTGAAGTGGATGTTCAACTCCTTCTACAACAATGGTATTGTTGGTACCGAGTTCGAAATAGACATTTTTGATATCATCAAATTCTACATTACCCGTAGCAATCAAAGTATCTGCGCCATTTTGAAATTCCAAAAGGTTATAGACACCTGCATTGGTAGAAAGTTCTGTGATGGTTCCTTCCCTATCTTCAACGGTTACTTGAAGAATTTCGACGTTGACCTCATCGGCCTCGAAGGGACAATCTGTCAAATAGAAACTGACTTCTTTTGTCTTTTCTATTTCTTCTACCACTGAGTCTGCACATGAGAAGAAAGTGCAAATTAGTATCAGATTTAATAATCCAAATAATCTCATTTTTTTGTTTTTAGTTATTAAAGCCCCACTCTCATTGTAACCACAACGAAATCTCAGAAAATGATGGCATTTTCAATTAATAAAATTCTCTAATCCTGCTGCTGATAGTGTCTATAATTCTACCTTGGATTGGGTCTTTTTGGTAGGAGACACCATATTCTTTAATCTTCAAGGGTAAAACGGCCGGTGTGTATATTTCGCTGCCTACTCAATGTCAACCTACTAATTTCAAGCCAATAACTGCTTTATAGCCTGAATAAAGTGCAATTTCCAATGATTTGCGAATATTGATTTTCATATATAATTATGTATCGCTTTCGCGGGATGGTCAATTCTGTGACATTCTACCCTTCCTAACCGTCAAAATAGTATCATTAATAAATACAAACGCTAATGTTCGAAAATTTGAAAAGAATTGCAATGCAGAGGCTTGCAGAAAAAATGGCAGGAAACGCTCTTAACGATGCAGCAACAGGCGCAGCAGCAGAAGAAGGAGCAGGTGCATTGCTAAGCTCTATCAAAGAAAAAATCAGCTCTGGGAATCTCGATGAGATCAAAGATCTTTTTTCTGGTGGAAGCGAAAACATGGAATCAAACGGTTTGTTCCAAAACGCTAAAGCAAAATTAGAAGAAGTTCTTCAGAGCAAAGGAATGAGTGCTGAGGAAGCAAAAGCGGAAGCTGAAAACACTGCTCCAGATCTAATCAATGGTTTGAAGGAAAGATTTCAGTCACAAGATGCAGCTGATTCAGAGTTTAACCTTGATGATATCTCAAAGTGGATTCCTGGCAACGCAGGTGACCTCATCAACAAGGCTAAAAATCTATTAGGATAATTGCAGCCACATTAGGAAGAAATGTAAATAAGCCTGACAGTGATGTCGGGCTTTTTTATTTTATGACGTCTACATGCAAAGTGTCGCTATCCGTCTGCTCTGCAAAAGCAACACATAAGATAATCGTAATTGGTCTATTCAAAAAAAACAAAGATTTCATTGCAACGTCCTTCCTTTTCGCAGTGTTCACTTATTGAGGGTTTAGTACTATAACTAATTTCAAGATGAAAGCTTTTCTGAGCTTTTGAAATTCTGATATTAACCAAACTTGAAGGGGAACTATGTGAAAGTCAAATATCCTCACACAAATATGTTCCCCTTCTTTTCTCCGTTCTTTCAGGGCTCCATATTTTATAATAACATTTCTGTAGGTTATACCGCCACATTGTAGCTCAGATCTTTATTATAATATTTCCTTATCCACTTAAAACTACTCAGTTGGGAGATTCCCAAAAAATGAAATGAGATTGGTGATATGATCTGTAATATCAACGCCCAACTTCTCACATCCCATGTAAATGGTTTCACGATCAATCTTGGCGGCAAAGGACTTTTCTTTCAATCTCTTTTTAATGGACTTGACTTTGATTTCCCCATATGGGACCGGATTGATTTTTCTATAGGCATAGAAAATCCCACAAATTTCATCGCAAGCAATCAATGCAGAAGCCAGTGGAGTTTCTGGCAAAGTCGTGAATCCGTTATAACCATAGGCGTGCGCTTCCACTGCGTGGATCAATGAATCAGGATAAGCCCATTCTTTAAACCAACCAAGTGACGGACCCGGATGCGTTTCTGGATGTTCATCATAATCAAGATCATGGAGATAGCCGGTTAGGAACCAAAGGTCTTTGTCTTCATTGTATTTTTCAGCGTATCCCTCCATAGCGGTAGCAACCATGAGGGCATGAAATCTCTGATAATCGTTTTGGACATGTTTATGAAGTAAGATGGTGGCTTGTTCGCGGGTCGGTAAGGACATACGACATTTATTTAAAATCTACAATGCGACAAACATAATCCTTCATACATCAAATACCTACTTTCTTGATAAGAATTTAATACTCTTCACAATCGTAAAGGCTATAAATGAAGAAAAAAAGAAATCCAAAAAATGTGATGTAAACGGCGCGTTTGCTTTCAAATATTTCATAGATAATGAAAAGCTTCGGAACTATCAATACAAGAAAACAAACGATGAAAAAGAAAATTCCTTTGAGTGTTTTCATACAGAACGCCTTGTACGATATAAACGAAATGTGGGCACTTTTGTTGCTGTTTAGAAAGCTAATAAAATGAAATCGAAGCGCATACACTCATTGGCTTTTGTACAAGCTTGCCTTCTTTTTCAGGTACTTTCTTTCTGATTCTTTTTCGACCATTTCCAATGCAATTGAAAGTTGGGTCATTGCATTTTCAGCATCACCTGAAAGATGATAGTATTCAGCAAAGGTGGAGTAATACAAATATTCATTTTGCACCAATAACTTTGGATCAATCTCAAGAAGCATAGTGTATGCTTGTGCTAATTCTTTCATTTGCAGATATACAGCAGCTAGATTCAAGCTTGTATTAACGTTTGGTTGTATTTGTAAAAGTTGTTCATGCCACTCAGCGATTGAGTTCCAATCTGTGGTCTCAAAGTTTGGGGCGCGCAGGTGGTCAAATGCGATGGCTGCTTCATAATGATAGGAAGAAAATTCTTTTACATCTTTGGTAGCCTTATTCATGGCATCATTGCCGAGGGCAATCAGCGGAAAGTACCATTTGGTCCGGTCTTGTTCTGCGAGAGGAATCAATTCATTCTGATCATTTATCTTACTATCTAATCTTGCCGAATGAAAACACATCAATGCAAAAAGTGCATATAATTTTGGGGACCGGAGAGGCTCCTTTTCGATCATCATTTTACAAAGACGCATGGCCTCGCCACACAAATCTTTCCTAATGATCATTTCTTTCTTATTCGAATGAAAGCCTTCATTGAAAATAACATAGATAACTTCAAGAACACGGTCCATGCGTTCTGTCAATTCTTCCCCAAAGGGAATTTCAAACTCTACATTTTTTTGTGCAATTAATTTTCTGGCTCTTTGCAATCTTTTTTTAATGGTTTGCGACTGAGACATGAGTGCAGCAGCGATCTCTTTAATACTAAATCCTGAAATGGTTTTTAAAGCAAAAGCTATTTGATCTTTTGGATCCAACAAAGGGTGACATGCTGTAAAGATCATTCGCAACTGACTGTCTGCAATTTCGTTTTCAAGAAACAACTCATTGAGTGTATCTGTTGGGTGGTCATCATAGATGACTCCTGATCTGGCTTTCTCCGACTTCAAAGATCTCATCAAATCGATGGCTCTGTTTTTCGCAGCTGCTGTTAACCATGCTTCAGGATTTTCTGGAATTTTATTTTTCCAGGCATGGATCGCCTTGATAAAAGTATCCTGAACAGCGTCTTCGATCGATTCAAGATGTTCGAAGCCAAAGTAGCGGGTTAGAATGGAAACCATCTTTCCAAACTGATGTCTGAAAAGATGGTCTATAAGTTGCTCTTCCATTTTTACATGTTGTCAAAAACCATGATTTCTCTGATCTCAACTGTACCTCCAAGATCATAATCAGGATAATCTTGCGCCACCTCAATAGCTTTATCATAATTCTCCGCTTGAATGATGTAATATCCTCCAATGATTTCTTTACTTGAAGC
>JAHDDD010000340.1 GCA_020629535.1 Saprospiraceae bacterium | reverse complement strand
ACTGAAATTCGATCACCGGATCCGCCATATTCGAAAGATTCATTGAAGGGCAGATGAGATAGGTTACCCCATTAGAAACCTCACCACCTAGGAGTAAATTGCTATTGCCAGTAACATAACAAAAGTCTCCGAGATCTGAATCAACATCTTCTTCAGGTGCAATCAATGTTCCATCTAATACACCAATAGGTTCACCTCTTTCCCAATTCCCGGTCTCTGCATTTTCTACAACAATCCAGCCTTGATCCACAATGAAATCATCTTTATAGCCAGGTTTTAAACGAATGTCCAATTGAGAAGTTAAGAATGGATCAACTTCAAAAAAAAATGCTTCTTCAAATCCCCAAGAACCAGCAAAAACTTCATATTCATCTCTTGGTAACTCCAGAATAAAAACACCTGCTCCGTTTGCTTGAATATCAAATGTACGATATCTGCTTCTGATAAGAATCGGTGCATTTGGAATTGTCTCGCCCGTGTCGTCATTGACCACCGTACCACCTAGTGTGAGCAATGCCCGGGGTTCCATTTCAATCAAAACTTCTTTGATCTGGCCGGCCGTTAGAACAGAGCTTATTGTTGTCTTTAAATAATCTTCATGTTCAGCAATGATTTCAAAATTTCCACTTTGAGCAATCCCTGTTTTGAATTCGCCTGAGGGATCTGTAAAAGTTTTGTTTTGTTGATTGGCTTGAATATTGATTTCAACGTTCGGTATTCTAGCACCTGTCGTTTTGTCTATGACAATTCCTTTTAAATAGGAAGCTCTTTCTATATTTGGTCGCAGCACATACAGGCCCGTGACTCGATCAGAGGCAATGACCAGTCCTGATGGAAGGAAAGGGTAGACTCCCCAGCACCCTTGGGTCCCACCGTTAGGGCCATCATAGGTGTCAAAGGCAGCCACTTTTACCATATTGTCAGGTTCATTAACATCGGTTATGACAACACCATCGGTATACCACGACGTATATAAGAAACCGTCAAGATAATGCGTGTTGTGTGGTACGACACCTTGTCCTTGCGTTTCCAATGGCTGGAAACTGTCGAGCCACTTCGGATTGTTAAGGTCAGAAATATCATATGCGTCTACAAATGCATTTCCTCTTTCATCTGTTGTGAAAAGATAATTTCCATCATCCGAAGCCCAGGCATTATGCGTAAAATCTCTTGATGTATTCTGGGTACTGATCAGGACAGGATTTGTTCTGTCTGTGATATCATAAATCGAAAAATAGCCTTCGAAAATATCTGAAGTGTACATCAAATCTCCTTGCACAAACACATCATGTGAGTAAATTGCTGGAGTATATCCTACCAATTGAGGCTGTTGAGGGTCAGCCATAATGTCGAAAATCAGAACCCTGCCAGGTATGTCATTGCATCCTGCCAGATAGATATAACCATCGTCATTGGCATATACATTGTGACAAGAACCAAGGGTAAAAGGCATTTGGTCTACCATCAATTCTGGTCTGTAATATTGATGTGTAATGGCATCTGGAGCACCCGTCATATCGATGATCAACAGCCCATCATCAACCTGATCTGCTGTGACATATAAAAAGTTACCAGAAGACTTAATGTCTCTCCAAACGGTATTGCTTCCTGCAATATTTGCCCTTTCAACCGGATTCGCTGGATCTTCTAAAGAAAGTATCCTGGTACTTGCTGCATTTCCTACAATTGCATATTCAGTTCCGTTTTGATCTACATAGCCCCATATATCGTTACTTCCTTCATCAAATTGATAGTTGGCAACCAATTCAAAATTCAAATTTGGTTGAGAGAATGCAATTATGCTTAAGATGGAAAGAAATACAGTGAGTCCCCTTTTCATAGTTGTAAATTTGTATTACAAAAGTATGTAATTTGAATTGAATAGCTACCTATTTGGCGAGTAGCTGGCGACTTCGGAGATGTTAAAGTTGGTGGAGAATCGAGGATTGAGATTCCTGGCTTCAGATTTCTAGAATGACTTTACTGATTTACAATTTCAAAAGGCCCAATCTTGCCATCAATCCACATAAA
The DNA here is from genome assembly GCA_020629535.1 of Saprospiraceae bacterium. Lineage (GTDB taxonomy): Bacteria > Bacteroidota > Bacteroidia > Chitinophagales > Saprospiraceae > JAHDBF01. The sequence goes on along the minus strand of JAHDDD010000340.1, from coordinate 2,533 downwards.
ATACATTCCATCTTTTAAGGAAGATACAGTAATTGCTTTGTTATAATATTCTCCGGATAGCACTGTTCGTCCGTATGTGTCGAAGATGATAAATGGCTTTTTTGCTGTTCCATTTTCAATGTAGATTTTGTCGTATGTAGGATTTGGATAAATATTGAGATGATCTTGTGCACTATGATTAGGAATTGAGGTGGTTCCTTTCCAATTTAGGAGTAGGGTTCCATTGCTGACTTGAAGGCCATCTTGGATACCTCCGGCAATGATTTTGGTGGTCTCTGAAATTTCAGCGATACCACGAAGATCCATGGGTAGCTGGTCATATGTACGATCAGACTCCCATGTATGATCAGATGGTCGATAGACGAAGCTCTGGTTGTTGGGAGGCACAGTGCCGCTTCCGTTGTATGCGATGCCATCATAGTTGTAGGTTGTGTTTGAACCACCAATCCAAAATATCTTTCCATGGACACTTGTACAGGCTGGTCTATACGCAGAGATTTGCGGATCAGGGGTGAAATGACTCCAGCTTATCTCTGTTGGATTATCTGGATTGATGGCTCCTTTCCGCAGATAGGTGGAATTGGGAAAATTACTGGTAAACCATGCACCACTAAAGTAATATAAAGTATCGTTCAAGATGGTGCCATTTGATCCGAAGACTTTGTATATGCTATTATTTGGAACTGATGTTCCCATTTGCCATGAATCATTGGCCGGGTCATAAATTTGAACATTGTTGACATTATTGTTTTGACTCCAACCCGTAACCACATATATAAGGCTGTCATTCCAAACAGCTTGGACCTGATCATCAATGGGGACAGGTATATCCATACCGTCATCCAAATATGAGTCTGTCTGCGGATCGAATATATGGACCTTCGAAGAAGACAATTCACTGCCATTCGGGAAGACATGATATCCACCAATGATATAAATTTTATCATTGACGAAACTCGCACTTGCTGCCACTTTTCCAAGTGTATCAGGAAGATCAGGGATTTGTGTCCATCGGTCGTTTTCTACATCATATTTAAATGATTGTAGATGGATGCCTGAAGAACTTCTTGTTGAGTCAATACCTGCGAAACTGTAAACGTAATCTTTCCCATCTATGTTGGCACATACGACCGCGTTATTGCCCACTGATTTAGGCATGTCTGACAATTCTGTTATTTCCCATTGCTGAGCAAATATAGAAGTGTTGAAAAAGAGGATACTTAAAATATAAACTGGTCTCACTTGAATAGACTTTTGTTCAATTGGAAGCTGGAATAAACACCGAATCCGGTCTTGGGTCTTTGTTCATATCCTTCTTTGAGGGAGGTTAACGTTAGGATGTATGCTTTTTCATTTATGAGCCAGTATTTTTGTTCGAACCGCATGTCATAAATACCTTGTTTTCCGGTGTATGTCATTGTGTGAAATTCTCCATTCTGATCTTTTGAACGCATGTTTTTTAAAATCTCACAATCTGTGACCAGCTGTTTAACTTGATTTTCGGAAAGACTTACAAATTCATCTAAGTCAATCTCTAGACCTTTCAAATCTTGAATCATAAGATTTACATTTTCTCTGAATTCAGCTTGATCGTCTTCAGGAATTTCCAAAGCAATAAAAGTGGTTCCCATCAAACCAGAGGTATCAACTTGCCAATGGTCTGGATAGGTGAATGCATATTCATTATGGCTGATTTCATTCCATTTATCGTCTTTTTCATTGACCATGACCTTTTCCTCAGCCATGTCTTTGTCAATCACCAACAAGGTATCTTGAGCCATCACTGACATCACCATTGACAGAAAGCAAACGGCAACAAGTATTGATTTTCTCATTTCTCTATTTTTTATGGATAATGAATCCTAATCCCAGCAATAATAGACAAGGAATTCCAATATACATCATCTCGCTTTGAATTACAACCCATCCCCATTCTGTAAAAAATCTTCGGATGCTAATAGGCGAAACCTGAATTACTCTCCATGGAGCAAAAAATCTTTCATCAGTAAATGGAGCCAATAGTGCAATCCCTCTTCCTCCATTGGTAAACGCATCCACAATACCGTGAGAAGTGGTGCAGAATATATACAATAGTGCATACTTCAATTTATCCTTATTCTTCCAATGAAAAATCAATGCTAATAAAAGACCAAACAATATCCCAAAGAAAACAGAGTGTGTGAACCCACGATGTCCGAACATGTGCTCATAAGGTATACCAAATTTGAAGGCCAACACATCTGCATCAGGAATGGCGGCACAAAACATTGCTATCATTGTGACTTTAAATGAGGCCTTTGGTAATGCCAATCTTTTTGCTGTTAACCCTATGAGTGCATGCGCGAATGCAGAAGCCATGGATAGTTTTAAATTATTAGTGTTTAGTACTTTGTCAATTTAAATTTTATGATTCCATTCCTTTTTCTTAGATGAAAAACGAACCCAAAAAATCATCCCGATTTAAAGCGGCCCTCCATTGCTGGCTCCCACACCCATTTATCCCGGTTCATCGGGACCAAATCGGGAAGGCTAT
>JAHDDD010000339.1 GCA_020629535.1 Saprospiraceae bacterium | reverse complement strand
AACTCACCACTAACCAAAAATCCTAGCTGCCTTCCGCAATATTCATCAACATTTTAGGTGTGATGACTTGAAGCTCTTTAATCTTTCTCCCATCTGGCCAGGTACCCATAAATTTATTTTCCGCCGTATTCCCAAAGATATATTCTTTGCTTCCTCCATTTCGAGTATAATCCATCAAGGCATCGAATTTTCTCCAATAGAGATGAAAGTTGACAGCATCAAGTTTGCTTGTTTTTGATCTTTGGTAGCTGTAACCGTGATCACCCGTATCAAATTTTAGATCGACCGCATACACCTCAAGGTGACCTGCGGTAATCGCTGGTTCAGCAGTTCCATCTGCATATTGCACATAGAGGTTACGTTCGGGTGTATTCGTCGCTGTTGCGAACACCTTTTGACCGAAAGCAGTACCCACTACATAGTCGTTTTCAGACACGGCAATAAGTAACTTTGTGTCTTCTGGAATCGCACTATAATCGTCAAGTTCATATTCCCGGAAAGGGCCTGTACCAGGTGACACTAAAAATGCTCCTTTTGGTTGAGGCACACCCAATTCTTCCCATTGCGTCAATATATTAGCAGTGATGACACCACCAAAAGAGTGTCCCACATACAACATTGGTGCATCCGAAGCTTTGACATATCCTTTTTGCTCAAGTCGCTTGAGTGCATCCTTCACAGCTGTGACCGTATTCGGAACGAACTTGGCAGGAGAGGGTACCAGAATATTCAATTGATAACGTGGAAAAATGACAATGTTGCCTTGCTTGACAATATGATCAATCCATTTACCATAGACAGTAGGATTGTATGCACTATATCCGTGAAGAAAAACCACCACCGGAGCCTCCTTCGGAATGGGATCTTTTGGCATCATGAGATAGTAGCCATCTTGCTTTTCAGCAAAATCGAGAAAACTCACTTCCTCATGAGCGTAAACAGGACTACCAGGTCCCGAGGTAGGTTGGGTATGTACATCCGACTCCTGACTAACCGCCGGAGTACTATTCCATAATGTGAATATTGACATGAGTACTAGTAAAAAAAGATTATTCTTATTCATAAAATTCAAAAGCCATTTCGCACCATTTATAACGATTGTGATTGGGTTTTGGTTTTTATAACTCGATGAGAATTTGAAATTTTCGATGAATTTGACACATTCAGTGTCGTAACATGCCTCTATTATTTATTGAGTAATGAATTATTCCATTTTTAAGCAAGCCTAATGCCACGATCAATAAACTGAAAGTTTGCGTGCATTGGCCCTCCCGATTTAGTCCCGATTAGCCGGGATAAATGGGTGAGGGAGCCAGCCTGGGCGGATAGCTCTAAATCGGGAAGATTTTTTGGTTACTTTTTGATCTTGCAAAAAGTGACACCTACATATTTCTTCGATACTGCCCGCCAACTTTATACAATGCATTTGTGATCTCACCCAACGACGCATACTTCGAACAGTCCATCAATTTTTCGAACAGGTTTTCATTGTTCATAGCGGCGAGTTGGAGCTCATGTAATTTCTTTGGACCGATATCATCATTGGCTTTCTTCAAATCTTCCAATGTTTTGATTTGGTTGAGTTTTTCCTCTTCGGTGGCTCTGATGACTTCCTTAGGAAGTATCGTAGGCGAGCCTTCCTTTGAAAGGAATGTGTTTACGCCGATGACCGGATATTCGCCATTGTGTTTTAACGTTTCATAGTAGAGGCTTTCTTCTTGAATCTTTCCACGCTGATACATGGTTTCCATGGCTCCAAGCACACCTCCCCGATCCGTTATACGATCAAATTCTGTGTAAACGGCTTCCTCCACCAAGTCTGTTAATTCTTCGATGATGAATGATCCTTGCAATGGGTTTTCGTTTTTGGCAAGTCCCAACTCTTTGTTGATGATCAATTGGATCGCCATGGCGCGACGTACACTTTCTTCCGTTGGTGTGGTGATGGCTTCATCGTAAGCATTGGTGTGCAATGAGTTGCAATTGTCATAGATGGCATACAATGCCTGTAGGGTAGTGCGGATATCATTGAATGAAATCTCCTGAGCATGCAATGATCTACCGGATGTCTGTATGTGGTATTTTAATTTTTGTGAACGGGCATTCGCGCCGTATTTTATTTTCATGGCTTTTGACCAAATCTTTCTTGCGACTCGACCAATGACTGCATATTCAGGGTCAATGCCATTGGAAAAGAAGAATGACAAGTTGGGCGCAAAATCATCGATGTTCATTCCTCGTGAGAGGTAATATTCAACGAAAGTGAAACCATTGGCAATCGTAAAAGCCAATTGTGTAATCGGATTGGCTCCTGCTTCTGCGATGTGGTAACCTGAGATGGAGACTGAATAGAAATTTCTCACCTTATGGTCAATGAAATATTCCTGCATATCACCCATCAATTTTAAGGAAAATTCTGTAGAGAAAATACAGGTATTTTGGGCTTGGTCTTCTTTGAGAATATCTGCCTGTACAGTGCCACGGACAGCACTCAATGCTTTGGCTTTCATTTCAGCGTATACAGACTCCGTTAATACTTCGTCGCCTGTGAGTCCTAAGAGCATTAATCCCAAGCCATCATTGCCTTTAGGTAATTCGCCATCGTAGGTTGGTCTGCTCAATCCATGGTCATCGTATTTCTTCTTCAGTGCATTTTCAACATCATTTTCCAGACCATTTTCTTTGATGTACTTTTCGCACTGTTGGTCAATGGCTGCGTTCATAAAGAAGGCACAAATGGTTGCTGCGGGTCCGTTGATGGTCATCGAGACAGAGGTGGCAGGATTGCAAAGATCAAATCCCGAGTACAGACGTTTGGCATCATCAAGACAACAGACACTTACGCCCGAATTACCGATTTTGCCGTATATGTCAGGACGGTGATCAGGATCTTCGCCATACAATGTGACAGAGTCGAATGCTGTAGACAATCTTTTTGCAGGCATATCGAGCGACACATAATGAAACCGTTTGTTGGTTCGCTCTGGTCCACCTTCACCTGCAAACATCCTTGTTGGGTCTTCTCCTTTTCTTTTGAATGGAAATACTCCAGCGGTAAATGGAAATTCACCTGGTACATTTTCTTGCAAATTCCATGTGAGAATATCGCCCCAATCGCTGTATCTCGGTAAGGCTACTTTTGGGATCTGTTGTTGACTTAAACTCTTAGTATGTGTCGGAATTTCGAGTACTTTATCTCTTACCTTAAAGGAGAATATTTTTTCTTTGTACTTAGACTTCTTTTCATCCCAAGTTTGAATGATGGAAAGATTTTCGGCATCCAGATGTTGGAGTAAGTCCTCGTATTCTTTCTGAAGTGCTTTAACCAAATCTTTATTTTCAGATTCACGAATAATTTTGTCTAACGCATACAGCCGAGAGGCAATCTTAGCTTGTTCAATGACCCGTTTATCAAAACGTTTGTTGTTTTCTGCAATTTCGGAAAGGTAACGCACCCGCTTTGGTGGAATGATATAAATTTTCTCGCTATCACCTGTTTTTAATTTCAATTGAGAATCAAATGTTTTGTCTGTTTTTTCTTTGATCGTTTTGAGTAATTGAAGATACAGTTCATTCGTTCCTGGGTCATTGAATTGGGAAGCGATGGTTCCATATACTGGGATTTGTTCATCTTCGATTTCCCAATCATTGTGATTTCTTCGAAACTGTTTTTTTACATCTCTCAACGCATCCAACGCACCCTTCTTGTCAAATTTATTGATGGCAATGATGTCAGCAAAATCGAGCATGTCTATTTTTTCTAATTGGGTAGCGGCGCCATATTCAGGCGTCATCACATACATGCTCAGGTCACTATGGTCAACGATTTCTGTGTCCGATTGTCCAATGCCTGAAGTCTCGAGTATAATCATGTCAAACCCAGTCACCTTCAATATGTCTAACGCAGTCTGTATGTGTTTGGAAAGAGCAAGGTTAGATTGTCTGGTTGCCAATGATCGCATAAACACCTGATCTGTGTTGATTGCATTCATGCGAATACGATCACCCAATAAGGCACCTCCGGTTTTTCGTTTTGAAGGATCAACAGAAACGATGGCAATTTTCTTTTCGGGAAAATCAAGTGTAAATCTTCTCACCAATTCATCTACCATAGATGATTTACCAGCACCACCTGTTCCTGTGATTCCCAACACAGGTATGTCTACTTTTTTTGCTTCTGTTTCGATGGCGTCAAAAGTGGCCTTGTGTTTGTCACCATAATTTTCTGCCGCCGTGATGAATCGGGCAATAGTGGTAGCGTCGGCTTGCTTAAGATCATCGACTCCAAGAGTAAGCTCTTCACCTATGGCATAATCACTTTGTTCAAGTAAATCATTGATCATGCCTTGCAATCCCATGGCCCGCCCGTCATCTGGAGAGTAGATTCTTGCGATGCCATATTTATGTAAATCTTCAATTTCGGATGGCAGAATCGTTCCGCCACCTCCGCCAAATATTTTGATATTGCCGGCTCCACGTTCTTTTAGAAGATCATAAATGTACTTGAAGAATTCATTGTGCCCACCCTGATAGGATGTTAAAGCCACCGCTTGTGCATCTTCCTG
>JAHDDD010000338.1 GCA_020629535.1 Saprospiraceae bacterium | reverse complement strand
AAAAAAGTGCTCCCTATTGGACTCGAACCAATACCCCCCGGGTAAAAGCCGGGTAGTCTAACCAATTGAACCTAAGAGAGCAATTCAAAAAAGTACCGAGTGAAGGAATCGAACCTTCTTCGTCTCGCATGTAAAACGAGTGCATATATCCAGTCTGCCAACTCGGTATTGATAGTTAATCACAAGTCTTGAGCAGGTGGGACCTTAAAATCAAAAATTCACAATAGATTGTATTTGTGAAATAGTTATTCTATAAAAAGTAATCCACCTGCTCGTCGCGACCATTCTCCGTTGAGTAATGGCAATAGTAGACCTAGCAGGACTTGAACCCACAACTGAGAGTTAGAAGCTCTCCGTCTTTCCAGTTAAACGATAGGTCTAAAACGTAAGTAGTCTCACAGGGATTCGAACCCCGACCTCCATGAGTCGAAATCATGCGCACTTCCGTTGTGCTATGAGACTATTTTCAGAATGCCAATATTTAACTGACATTCATTTGAGCGAGCATAGAGAATCGAACTCTATTCTCCGGGGTGGAAGCCCGGCACATCACCGCTTATGCTTTGCTCGCTAATCATTGTTGGCAGTATTGGATTCGAACCAATGTTTTCAACCACTACCTAAGTACCGCGTATCAGGCGATCCGGTTAACTGCCATACTCACCATTCACTTCTCACAACTCACCACTCACCATTCACCACTCACCATTCACCAATAAAGGCTGCCCGTTTGGGATTCGAACCCAAGACCTTCGGCTTAACAAGCCGCCGCTACCACCCATTGAGCTTCCGAGCATTATAGTCTTAACGGTAGGCATATACGTCACGAAGGATCAGCATTAACCTATACCGAATGACCGTTTGTTGCGAAGGCCGGATTCGAACCGACATCCTGGAGGATATGAGCCTCCGATGTTGCCAATTACACTACCTCGCAATAAAAAAAAGAGGTACAACTTGCGTCATACCTCTTTTATGATATTATTTAAAGAAAGAATATACTATAAAAGAGGCACAACCATACGCTTGACCGTATGCGGCATACTTTTAATTATATTTCTTCCTATAGTTTGCATTTCTAAATTTTTCACAAATGTATAATCTCTTTTTTAATAGGTCAAGCTTTTAAGAAATATTTTTATTTTTTTTCTGTGCATTGAAAACCACTTAATTTTGTAAAAGAAAAGAGAGGCACCCAAAGGCACCTCTCTTTGTGAATGAAAGCTACGTGTTCTATTTATCTTTTTGAATTATAATAGTCATCCATATTGATTCCTTCTTTTTCAAACACCTTTCCAATTTCCTTGATCAGCATTTCGCTATATCGATCAGCTGCAGCCTGATCTCCATCCAATACCTTGCTAAGGTCTTTATATATTTCCTCTTCTTTCTTTGATACTTCTCCTTGCTCAGCATGTTTCAGCATTTCATCAATGACTTTCTCATATGAAAATTCGCCTTCCAATACCCTTTCGATTGATTTATCGTAACCATGTTTCTCCATTTCTTTCCAAAGATCTGTCATTGTGGTTTCTAACTCTCTTGTTCCTTCATTCATTGTTTCGAAATAATCTGACATTTCTGTTTCAAGATCAACGCCCAATTCCTTTTCTGTAAAATCCATGATCCCTTCCAATAATTTGCTGGTCATTCCATTTGATTCAGCGTCAGATTTTTCGATTTGCTTCGCTAAATCATCAAAAGTATTGGTTCGCTTATCAGTCTTCAATGATTCAATGAAAATGCTACCTCCGTCTCTGTTCTCGATTTGGCGAACTTTATCAGCCATCTTTTCTGCGAATGTTTTTGCTCTGGAATCATTCGAAAAATACGAACCAGTATCTTCTGAAAATTTTGATCTGCTTGAACCACTGGTATCCAATTCGCATGAAGTCAAGAAAACAAGAACAAAGAACGAAAGACTGACGTTGATGAAATTTTTCATGATTGTGGTTTAAAAGTTATACACTACTACATTGTCAACTAAATTTTTTCAAAACATCATACTTTTTCCTAGATGAAAAAGTATGCAAAAAATCATCCCGATTTAAAAGCGATGCTCATTGCCGGCTCCCGCACCCACCAAATCGGGAAGGCTATGCTTCTTTTGAATTTGCTACGAGTTGAGGCTATGCTTTTATTAGTTTATGTAATCCAGAATTAAACTTTTCGAGCTCAACATTTATAATAATTACTTGACAAAGTACTACTACTCTGTTAAGTAAATTTTTACAATTCTATTCCTTTTTCCATTGTCGAAGTAAACGAATCCAAAAAATACTTCGGCTTCGCTCAGTACAGGTCATCCCGATTTATCGGGACCAAATCGGGATGGCAAAATCTCTTTATAGACTGAGCAATTTTTTAAATACTTCTACAAATATTTATCTTGACTCAGTACTACAATCATGTGACCTTAAAAATGAAAAGGTAAATGACAATCAAAGAATATATCTATACATTAGAAATCGTCTGTGGTCCACACGTTTATATTCAAATAAGTTTTGTATTTTAAAGTAATCTTAAATCATTGAACAATATGTATCTGATCATTACAGCCGATGATTTCGGCGCGAACAACTTTATCGATGAAGGAATACGCATAGCAGCTCGAGAAGAGTTGATCACTTGTGTTTCGGCATTTATAAATTTTAGAAAGAGAAATGCTTATCAAGGATCCATCCGGGCAATCAATGAATTTCAAACTAATTTTTTGAATATTCCGGTGGGCCTTCATCTTACCTTACATGCTGGAAAACCATTGACCAATCCCAACAATATTCCAGATCTGGTTAATGGTTTGAAGTTTAAAGATCTCGAAGATTTTTCACCATCAGAATTTGAGAATTTTTCTGATCAGGTAGTCACTGAGCTATCCAATCAAATCGATCTCTTTATAAGACATTGTGGAACACCAAATCACATCAGTTGTCATTTTGGTATTGTATTCATTTTTGAAGAGTTATTAAAACCATTGCTCGAAAGCAAAAAAATAGACAAGATTCCAATTAGAAATCCTGCATTAGCATTTCAGATTCCACACAAAGATGATATCAATGCAGATGCATTAAAGGAGATGAAAAAGACATTCAAGAAAAAAAGTGGAATGAGAATGGAAGGGCTGGAAAGAGGCCTTCACTTTCTAGGAAATTTGAGAGATATCCCAAAAGTAATTCGAGCTACATGTTCAAAAAAGAGGATCAAACTCTTGAAAGATCATGGCATCCAATTTCCTGATTACACGATCGACTACCTTTACAAAAGGTTTGAAGAGGAACCCAAACCGAAAGACTTGCAATTTGTGTTTGACCACTTGGTAGATTTTGCACCAAAGATTTTTGAAGAATGCAGAATGGTGGATGATGATCCGGTCTATGAATTTATTTGTCACCTTGGTAATGGGAATATTCCTAGCCGCGGATTACATGGCATAAGCAAAGAGTATTATGGTCAACGAATTTATGAATTGAGTTTGCTCCGCAAGTCAAAATCAATGTTACACAGCAGTGCTATTGCACTGGGTCCATTTGAAGTACCTGACTGGGTAGTGAGTGGCTGACTTGCACATTAACAGTATGGATGTATATTGTACCGCTATTAAGAAGCTTCCAATAATTTAAAGAATTGATCCAATTTAGGGGTGATGATAATTTCGGTTCTTCTGTTCAAGCTCCTGCCAACGACTGTCTCATTGTCTGATTTCGGATTAAATTCTGCTTTGCCGGCTGCAGTTAATCTTTCAGGGTTCACCTCAAATCGTGATTGCAAAGTTCGAACCACCGACGTCGCCCTTGAAACACTAAGGTCCCAATTGTCTTGAAATTTTTTGTTAGAAATAGGAACAGCATCAGTGTGTCCTTCCACAAGTACATTGTGATCTTGGTTATCATTGACGATGAGTGACACTTTCTCCAAAACATTGAATGCATTCTTTGACAATCTTGAACTTCCGGATTCGAATAACATTTTGTCAGAAATAGAAACATACACAGCGTTTCCTCTCACCTCTATTTGAATATCTTCATCATCAAAGTCAATCAACGATTTTCTCAGATTGTTGACCAGCATTTCGTTGATAGAATCTTTGACAGCCAATTCGTCGGTCAATTCTTCAATTTGGCTAATTTGGGTATTGATGGAGACAATAGAATTTCGAATACTTTCCGCATCATTCTTATTGATAATAGAAAGATCTGCCAGACGGTCTAACAGACTTTCGTTGGTAGCTTGGGCGTTTTCGAGTTGTTCTTCTAGTTGACTAATCTGTTGATCTTTGTCTGCCAATTGCTTTCTTGTTTGAGGAGTTTGACAAGAGGTAAGACAAATGAATAGTAAACAAATTGCAAAACTGAAGACTCTCATAAAATTAAGTTTAATTCAAACTTAGGTTTTTGATTTACATATATCAACGTGGGAATCCCCCATAATATTACTAGGGCAAACCCTGAGTGTTTCCATAAGTTGAGAAATGAATGACTCAAGCTTCTGCACTTATTCATCTTCATTTTTTGTCTACCGCACAAAAAAAGAAGCAAAAAAAACCACCGCTGTAAAGCTTTGACCTATAATAATTTTCCC
>JAHDDD010000337.1 GCA_020629535.1 Saprospiraceae bacterium | reverse complement strand
GAGTTTATTTTATTGACGCTTTTAATAATGTCTTAGTCTTGAAATATTTTGATGCAGATTTGAAAGAAGAACATGATATTGATGAATTGATGAATACTGCTTCAGTCATTGCTCCTCAAGAAGGATTTGGAATTTCAAATGTCATGTTGCTCAATCACGGTAAAAGGTTGATAGTTTGGACCAATGATTATTTTGAATCAGAAGTAAGTGCATTATCCATTTGGGATGAGCAGAATTCAGTACACGAATTAGTTGACTTGTCCCATATTTCAGATTCGTATGCTATTAAATCTGTAGATAAATTGGCTGATAAAATTTTGATAACGGTCAATCCAGTTTCTACCACGATTGTTGACTCTTCGGCAATACTTGCCTACGATTTATCTATGAATGTATCTTTAGATTTCGGAGAGAATGGTGTGTACCATTTTCCTTCATGGCATCTCGAATATGTGAATGAGATCGAAAGAATTTTTGTTGAAGATGATGTCATGTATCTCTTTGGTAGAGGATCTTATTTCGGAGCCAATAACGAGAATTTGGATTATTGGGACGCTCCGCTAGATGAGCAATATTTTTTGACCAAGTTGGATGTATCTGGTTCGGTAAGCAACAGCGAAATTTCAATACCCACTGATGATATTATTGTTTTCCCAAACCCAGTGCGAGATCACTTCACGGTCAAAGGTTTGGTTGTTGAGCAGCTGACCGCATATGATCAGAGCGGTAGACAACATTTGCTGCAAAAATCAGAATCGGGTATTTTTAAAACGAGTCACTTGCCCGGCGGATTATACTTCATAAAATTTCAAACATCTGAGGATAAAACCGAATATTCAAAACTCCTCAAAGTCGAGTAGCAGATAAGAGCAATGTTCAACCCAGAGGGTTTTCCTATTACTTCAGAGGCAGTAGGCATGATGATCTATGATGATCAATGATGATTTGAAGCGCTCTATTATTGTCACTACAGATGATGGACTCTATCAAGTGGTGCTTAATCTAGAAGGAACTGAGCTTGATGGAAAATTTATAATTGAAGCATATTGATGATGTATCGCTGGTGTGCAACAGCGACTCATTACCCATTCTCATAATTAATTAATTCATTCCTCATTATTTGTTATCTTCAAGGAAAACGTCTGCAGTTTATGAAAAAGACAGGCTTTTGTTTGGTCATTCTATGCTTTCAATTTCTTGAAGTGCATGGGCAGTTTTGGAGTCAAACTTTTGATTTTTCGAGTCCGGCTGAGGCCATAGCGGTTTTTGAAAAAGACAATGGGAACAGCATCACCATCATCAATGCACCAGATGGAATCTATGGATTGGAACTCTCTGAAGAAGGAGAAATTGAACAAAGAACCAGGTTGTCAGAAGGCAAGGCTGAAGATGCTCTCATGAGGAATGATAAAATTTATATAGCTGGTTACGAAGGAATTGGTTTTAGCCAATCGGCATTGTTGCTCATATTAGATATGGATTTGGAAATTCTGTCATCAGATGAATCTGTGGGTGGCTATTATGGTATGGTTCAAAGTGTTGGTGATGTAATTTTCCTAGGCGGCAGTGATCTTGAAGACAATGCATTATTGGTAACATTTAGGGACGATCAAATAACTTCAGAAAACAGTTTTATTCTCAATGGTCGCTCCGAAATTTCAGGAGTAATTGAGCTTGAAGATGAATTGATCTTAGTTTGTGGATTGGATGATTCTATTAATAGAAACTTCAATGGAATGGCTCTATTAAGTGTGGATAAAGAGACTGATGATGTGGAGTGGAGTAGAGAATTTAATCATTCATTGATTAGAGATTTTCAATTGCTGCAGCTACTTGAATATGTACAAATGTCAGTAATTCATCGTGATGGGGACGACACATTTAAAGTTATATTAAATGCAAATGCGGAAGATGTAATACAAACTTTTGATATAAATGGGACCTTAATTTCTTCCTATCCTTTGACGCTGGTAAACGGGATGAATCCACACTTTGCCCTTGAAGCTGAGGGCAATATCCTACTTGGCGGATACACCGAATACGGGGCTGAAATTAAAGCCGCCGTCGAACTTCGAAATGAAAAAGGCGGATTGATCTGGAGAAGAGAATTAGGTCCTGGTGTTTTCTTGGGAGCTGTCAATGCACACAGTTCTTTTTATTGTGTAGGTATCAATTCTTTCTTTTTAAGTGGAGAAGCTCTTGATCCATTGATTTCAAAGATAGGCCATGATGGTCAGATACACAATTCAATTTTGAATTTAGAGGCCTTCATCGTAAATGAATGTGATAATATAAATGCAGATGTCTTTTCAGACCTTACGATTTACGCAAATGATTTGCTTTGGATTCCTGACGAAGATGGGAAATTTAAAATTGATCTTCCCGTTGGCGAATACGATCTTAATGTTAGAGTGCCCAACGGTTTCGAGATATGTGATAATTCAATGCTCAGCATAGGAATTGAAGATGGAGAGACGATTAATGGACAAATTTATATTAAGGAAGCAGCATGCAAACATATTGCGGCTGGTATCGCAGTCAATGATTTGATCAGGTGTAAAAGATCATATGCCATTGGTGAAATACGAAATGATGGTACAGAGACACTAAGCGACATAACAGCACATCTAAGAATGAGTGACGAATTTCAAAATCTCGTTTCAAATCATGACTTTGATGTACAGAATGGAGAGTATATATTTTCTTTTGATCAACTGGAGCCTGATGAATTACAAACCGTTTGGCTCAGTTTCGATGTGCCTTGTTCTTTTGCATTGCATCAATCTGAATGTTTTGAATTCGAGGTTTTTCCAAAGGTTCATTGTAATAAAAATATCATAAACTGGACCGGTCCACAGCTCCAAATCGACGCTTCATGTGTAGAAGAAGAAGTCCAAATTAATCTAACCAATGTTGGTCAGCCGATGATGGCAGAATCAACATATTCGCTGTATGCGAATGCGCAAAAATTTGAATCGAACCCCTTTCTGCTTAGTCAAAATGAAGAGCTTTCGATTTCAGTTCGGTCACCGGGGCAAACGATTTCAATGGTGGCGAATCAAGTTGAGGATTTTCCTGGTGATAAAATTGTGACAGAAAGTATTGAGGCTTGCGGAACACAAATTAATGGCAACTTCTCCAAAGGCTTTTTGCAAATGTTTGGACATCGAAGCTCAGATTTCCTACATTCAACTCAATGTTTGCTCGTAAGAGATTATGCTAAAAGAGATGGAATCTCAAACATTCCTAAAGGCCTGGGGGATTTTAAGGTGATTAATAATGATCTGGTCGATGTGCCAGAATCTGTACTAAGCTTTTCGCTAGAGGGTTTTGATTTGAGTGAACCTATTGAAATTGATTTAGCCATCTCTTCTGGTATACTGGCGCAGACTTTTACACCATTGGTATCTTCTCATGAAATTAGTTTTCAAATTATAAATAAAGGTCTGGTTAAAATTCAAATGGGAGATGCCCACATAGAAGACATTGATAAATTTTTCCTTCGTTATTCTTTAGAGATTGATGATGGAGCTTCCTCTTCAGCTTTAAGATTTGTGCAGCCAATTGTTTGTTCGTCTACTCATTCGGTTCAATTGCAGGCTGGGTTTTACAATTTCATTGAAGATCTTGATACAGAAGAATTCCCGTTTGCCAATGATGACTTTTCGTTTTTATTTGGAACAGGAGGCGGAATTAACTTTCATGGCGGGTTAATAGACCTGAATTATAAATTGCATAATTGGCAGACGTATTTGACGAATGATGATTCTCCAAAGTCAATTCTTTCAATACTTGATGAGAAGAATGTGCTCATAAAACAAAAGGAATTTCAAGAAGAAGATAGAATCTCCATTGAAAAATTGCTCAAGGTCAAAGAGGATGAGTATTGGCTGTTAGGTTCATTGAATGATCCTGAATTGTACAGTTTTGCTAATTCTGACTATTATTTCATTGCCTCATTTAATCATAATGGGAATCTCAATTGGACCAAAAAATGGAAGGGAACAGATTGTCAGAAGACATCTCTACAATGGTTTGGTCCTAGATGACAATGCTGTGATTGTGGTAGGAGAAGATTTTTATCCATTTAAAAGATCATTTTTACTTATGCTCGATTCTGTTGGGAATATCGTGTGGGAGCAAGAATTTGATTTGGATATTTTTCTCAATGCCGAGGTTGAAATGACATTGCATGAAAATGAAATTTGGCTTGCGATAGCTGGGACAGAAATTGTGCAATTAAAATTCAATTTGGAAGGTGAACTGCTGGACGAGTATGTTGTGTCACCTGGAATGAATACTTTCTATAGTGTTTTTGTTTCCTCTGATCTTTCTGAAGACAAATTGGTTGTTTACAGTTTGGTAAGTGATTTTAGTGACCCAGATTTTGAAGAAGCCCGAATTCAATATTACAATCTTGGCGGAACATTGACGAGCGAACATACAATTGAATTGAAAGAGGAATATAGGGACCCCACGTGTGTGCTAGCTCTTGACGGTGATGTGTATTTGTCTGGAGTTTTTGAAAATGATTCCACTATAAATAACGATATATATATTATAAAATTGAATAACGAGCATGAAAAAGAAT
>JAHDDD010000336.1:4010-4608 GCA_020629535.1 Saprospiraceae bacterium | reverse complement strand
AAAAAGAAATGTACCCGAGGCGGGACTTGCCCGTACCGACCCAACTGTGTTTGTTAACTTGGTCGGTAAATCCGCACGACCGTGAGGTCATCCCGATTTCATCGGGACGCATCTACCAATTCCTTGATTTTAATTTTGGACTTTAGAGACTTCAGGTATTTTTCTCTTTTAACAGCTTCCCTGCGGTTTTGAAATTGCTCTGTATACACAATTTGCCAAGGAGACCCATGTTTGGTAGACCTGACATATCCAGCATTATGTCTGAGAAGTCTTTTATGGACATCCTGAGATTGGCCGATATAAAATCGATCCTTTGCTTGAGAATAAAGTATATAAACAGAAAACACCAAAAAAAGAAATGTACCCGAGGCGGGACTTGCCTGTACCGACCCAACTTTTTTTGGTTCTCGAGTCGGTAAACCCGCATAATCGTGAGAAAAAGAAATGTACCCGAGGCGGGACTTGAACCCGCACGACCGTGAGGTCATTGGATTTTAAGTCCAACGTGTCTACCAATTCCACCACCCGGGCATGTCATAATGACAAGAGAGCGAAAGACGGGATTCGAACCCGCGACCCCGACCTTGGCAAGGTCGTG
>JAHDDD010000336.1:0-3999 GCA_020629535.1 Saprospiraceae bacterium | reverse complement strand
ATAATTGACTAAACCAATTATTAAAAGAAATTATGAAAAATTGAGACGGATCTCTTAAGTCTTCTGTATATCATTGTACAAACCGTTGATAATCGAATACTTATGAAAAAAGCCGAATGGTCAAGAAATCCCATAATTGAAAACACATTAAAAAATATCATATATAATGCTGAAAACCGTTTGTATTACACTTTTTTATATATATTTTTGTAAAGCAGCGAATCTGTAAGCCAGACGTTTTAAAGTCAAATTTCTATCCTACGATTGTCAGTTCCCTAATGGCCGATTCTGCTGAAAAAGATTAAATAAAAAGTAATAAAATTTTTGTCATGAAAAGAATATTACAAGTGTGTGTGCACTTGTGCTTGTGACTGTTATGCTTCAAGCTCAAGACTTGCATTACTCCATGTTCTTTAACTCACCGTTAAATCTATCGCCAGGACTTACCGGCGTATACAACGGTGACCAAAGATACCATGCTAATTATAGACAGCAATGGTACTCAGTTCCTGTCGCTTATCAAAGTTTTGATATTGGCGGTGACCTCAAATTCCAATCCCCAGAATCTTCAAATTATTTTAGTCTGGGTGCATTATTTAATTACGATAAAGCAGGTGATCTTGCTTTGCGTTATAACGGAATTGATGTTTTCGGATCCTATTCTTTAAAACTAAAAAGTGGCTACCTCACACCAGGGATTGGTCTAGGTATTGCCTTTAGAAATTACGACACCAGCGACGCTATTCTAGGCGAATTTTGGGATGGTACAGCATTGACCCCTGGTGGAGCTGCCGATCCTCTTTACCTAGGACAAGCTGATGACAACATCTCATTTTTTGATGTAAATCTCGGGCTCAATTATCGACACATAAAATCCTTCCGTAAATATTTTGATATCGGTTTTTCATTGAACAATGTCGCAGGTCCTTCGCAAAGATTTTACAATGCAGGGAGCTATGATGCAAACTTGTTCAGAAAAGTCAATGCATATGGAATGCTCAATTGGCAACTTGCAAAACGATTCGATCTTTTGCTTAATGCATTAGGCTCATTTCAAGGGCCATATCAAGAGATTGTCTTAAATGGTCAAGGAAAAATCTATTTAAATGATGAACAAACCACAGCACTTTTCCTCGGACTAGGTATTCGCCTCGCCGATGCTTGGTACCCAATGATTGCATTGCAATACAACAAGATTTATGCTGCATTCAGCTATGATCTTGACATTTCAGAAATTCATAAGGGAGGTGGACCGGAGTTCGCCATAAGGTATATCATTTCTTCATTGCCTTATGCGGCAAAAAGACCTTGTCCAATATATTAATCAACGCCGGTCAACCCGGAGAATGTTAGTTTAAAATGAAAACAAGAATGAAACATATCATATCATTATTCGCTTGTTTGCTTTTGTTGACTTCAACCCATTATGGGCAATACTCAACTTCTGACTTGATTAAAAGTGGTGATCAGGCATTGGCAAACAAGAATTACTTCGCTGCAATGAAGTTCTTTGGCGAAGCATTACAATACACAGATGGAGATGCAGATCTATGGTTTAAATACGGAGAAGCTGCCCTCGGACAAAATGGATACAACATTGCCGAAACGGCATTTGAAAAATATCTCAATGATTTTGATGGAGACAGACAAGGAGAAGCATTGTACAATTTAGCAAACGTAAAACACCTAAAAGGAGATTACGATGCTGCCATCGAAAAGTACAATTTGTACAAGACCGAATATGGTGATGACCCCATGTTGACAAAGAAAATTGAAGCTGGTATAGAAGCTGCAGAATGGGCGAAAATGCAACCTACAGAAAATGACGAGGTGGACGTATACGTCAAAGGCGATGGTGTAAATACAGAATTTTCAGAACAAGGGGCTTATCTGCTCGATGATAAATTTTATTATGCCTCTTTGAGATATCCGTTTGGTTCAAAAAAAGATCAAACATTGATTTCTAAAGTTCTTGTCAACAATGATGGAACCAACGAACCAATAGAAGAATTAGGAGTCGATGGCGTAGGCAATATGACCTCAAATCCAAGTTTCTCACCTGACGGTCAACACATGGTTTATACCATTTGTAACTATACAGACGGAGACAAAATCATCTGTAATTTATACAGAGCAGAAAATGACGGAACCGGAAATTATCTCAATCCCATAGCTTTATCTTCTGTCGTCAATATGGCGGGTTATACAGCCACTCAACCAAACATCAAAGTGGTGGATGAAGAGATGACTTTGTACTATGTATCTGATAGATTGGGAGGAAACGGAGGTCTTGATATTTGGTATGTCCAAGTAGACGGAGATTGGAATCTTTCTACGCCACAAAACTGGAGAGAAAACACTTCGGGTGACGATATCACTCCATTCTTTCACCATGCAACCAAGACATTGTATTTTGCCTCAAATGCTAGAAAAGGTTTCGGAGGGTTTGATATTTATAAAGCTGAAGGTTCCACTATAACAAATTTGGGTTCGGAGTTTAATACTTCATATAACGACATTTATTTTTATTTGAATGAAGATGGAACAAAAGCATTTTTCTCGTCAAACAGACTGGGCTCGAAACATTTGGACAATTCATACGAGACTTGTTGTTATGATATTTATGAAGCTGATTTGAATAATAAAACCATTGATTTGCTTGCGCTCATCTTTGATGCAAATACCAATGAAGCTCTCAATGATTCTAGAATTATCTTGAAAGATCTTGTCACAGGAGAAATTATTTTTGATTCAAACAATCCAGATGGCAATGATTATAAAGTAAAAATCCGGTGTGATCGAGAATATGAATTACAAGTATTCAGAGATGGATACAAAGACCATAGCTCAATCATTGGTCCGTATACTGAAGATTGTGGCAAAGGAGAAGTAACGGAAAAGGTGTATATGCAGCCTTCTGCTTTCAACCTTACGGTCAATACTTGGGACAAAACTACACGAGCAGAACTTGCAGGTGTAGATGTAAAATTGGTTTGCATCTCTACCGGCAAAGAAGCTGTCAAGAATACTGGGACCGGAAATTCAGTAACTTTTTCTGTTGATCCAAACTGTCCGAAATACAAATTGACTGGATTGAAGTCTGGTTATGAGAAGGGTGATTTAGAATTTGATATGACTGGGGTAACTGGAAATATTTCTAAAGACCTCTACTTGGATAAAATTCAAATTGCAACCTTGAAAGGATTGGTGCCAGTCAGATTATACTTTGACAATGATCACCCAAATCCTCGTTCTACCAATAAGACAACACAGAAAACATACACAGAAACATTCAATTCATACTATCCGAAAAAGGCCAAATTCGCTACAAACTTTGCAAGTGAAATTGGGATGGGAGGATCTCAAGCTGTCTTCCAATTTTTCGAAGGTGAAGTGAAGAGAAATCATGACAATCTTCAGCTCATGCTAAAGACATTGGTTGATGTTCTCGAATCAGGGCAAAAAGTGAATCTATTCCTTCGCGGATACGCAAGTCCGTTAGCAAAAACAGACTACAATCTGGCCCTTGGACAAAGAAGAGTAGACAGTGTTCGAAAAGAACTATACCGATGGAATAGCGGAAGACTCTTGACATTCATCAACTCTGGACAATTGGTAATCACCGAAAGATCGTTCGGTGAAAACACAGCACCAACAGGTATCAGTGATGACTACCAAGATCGAAAGAATTCCGTTTACAGTCCTGAAGCTTCAAGAGAAAGAAGAGTGGAGATTGATGAAATCAAATTTGATAACTAATTGCGGTTTTTAAAATCAAGAATGATGAAATTTAATAAGATATATAAATCCATTTTAACAGCATTTGTAATGTTGGTTGCCTTTACTCAAACGCATGCAACCCACGTGATCGGAGGAACACTCCACTACGAATGCCTTGGAAACAATCAATATGAAATACTTGTCGAGTTTGCTGTCGACTGTGCTATCGGAGATCTGGCGGCCATTGGTTTAGACAGCTTTGCTACGATCAAAATATTT
>JAHDDD010000335.1 GCA_020629535.1 Saprospiraceae bacterium | reverse complement strand
TTCTTGCTCACCTTCGTAAACCAGTTCTGCTTTCCCTGTGATTGATGGAATAACGCCCCAGAAATCTGTAATTCTGATATCTGTTTTCTTTTCGCCATTGACCAAGGCTCTGCGTTCTGCGTTGCTGACAAGATTCTCAAAAGCAGAAATACTCATCCTTGCTGATATTCCGCTCTTCTCGTCAATGTATTCACTTTCACGAGCAAATAATACGATGGTTTCAAGCAGATCTCTTGCGACCTCAGGAATTTTAACCATTTGTTCTTGGTCGCTTTTTATTTGCGCCTCTTGACGAGTAATCTGTTTTGAAATTTTGATGTCTGAAGGGTAGTGCGTCAGAATCTGACTTTCAATCCGGTCCTTAAGAGGTGTAATGATGCTTCCTCTGTTGGTGTAATCTTCAGGGTTGGCGGTAAAGACAAACATGATGTCCAAGGGCATTCTAAGTTTGAATCCTCTGATTTGAATATCTCCTTCCTGAAGGATATTGAACAAAGAAACTTGAATTCTTGGTTGGAGATCGGGAAGCTCGTTGATGACAAAAATGGCTCTGTTTGATCGAGGAACCAAACCGAAATGCAAAACCCTTTCATCCGAATATGGTAACTTCAAAGTGGCTGCTTTGATAGGATCAACATCACCAATCAAGTCTGCGACACTCACATCTGGAGTAGCAAGTTTTTCAACATATCTTTCATCTCTGTGAATCCATTCAATTGGTGTTTTATCTCCTTGTTCTTCAATCAAATTCAATGCTTGTTTACTGATTGGATTAAATGGATTTTCATTCAGATCAGTATTGGCAATCACAGGAACGTATTCATCCAATAGGTGGGTCAGTAATCTTGCAATCTTTGTCTTAGCTTGGCCTCTCAATCCGAGTAGCAGAATATTGTGAGAGGATAGGAGAGCACGTTGAATATCGGGTATAACCGTGTGTTCAAAACCGATGATTTCATTAAACATTTTCTCACCTGATTTTAATTTCTCAATCAAGTTTTCACGCAATTCATCTTTTATGCTCCGGTCTTGATAACCAGATTTCTTTAATTCTCCTAAGGTCTTTATGTTACTGTAATTCATGTGTTCCTATTTTCTTCTTTTTCGATTATTCGATTTGTAATCCATAAAAATAAATTCACCCAAGCCAGCCAATGAGCTATAGAATGCTTTTCCGTTATTTGCTTTGGTAAACTGATCAACAAAATTTACAAGATATGGGTCTCGCGCGATCATGAAAGTGGTAATTGGAATACTCAACTTTCTGCATTTGACTGCAAGTGCCAATGTTCTATTTAAAATGTTTTTGTCCAGGCCGTATGCGTTCTTATAATATTTCTTTCCTTTCTTGATGCATGTTGGTTTGCCATCGGTGATCATCATGATTTGCTTGTTCGGATTTTTCCGCTTTCGCAGAATGTCCATAGCCAATTCGAGACCAGCAACGGTATTGGTATGGTATGGACCAACTTGCAAATAAGGTAGATCCTTAATTTCCACCTTCCAGGCATCATTTCCAAACACGATAATGTCAAGTGTATCTTTTTGATATTGAGTGGTGATGAGCTCGGCAAGTGCCATGGCCACTTTCTTTGCTGGTGTTATTCTGTCCTCTCCATACAAAATCATTGAATGAGAAATATCAATCATGAGGACAGTACTTGTCTGGGTCTGATAGAAAGTTTCTCTAATTTGAAGATCATCTTGTGTCAGTTGAAATTCATCGATGCCATGATTGATCTGAGCATTTCTCAATGTCTCTGTCATGGCAATTTTATCCAGACGGTCTCCATATTCGTACTGCCGAGATTCTTCCGTTATTTCATCACCCTTTCCAATTAAACGTGAATTGTGTTTTCCCCTTTTTGACTTTTGGAGCTGATCGAAAATATCATCCAATGCTTGACGCCTCAAAGCCATTTCCAATTTGGAGGTTGGGTTCATACCCGGTGCCTTGAGCTGATTGTCTTTTAAAAAACCTTTGTCTTTGAGCTCTTGGATAAAATCAGGAATTCCATATTTAGAATCAGTCAATTCATATTGCTTGTCTAATTCAGTGAGCCAAGCCAATGCCTCTTCCACATTACCGGCAGTATGCATGAGTAACTCCTTGAAAAGCTTGAAGAGTTTATCGAAAGGATTGTCTTCGTCGTTATTGAGTTTTTGATGGAAAGACCAAGTTATCATGAATTGGGTTTGGTAAAAGTAATTAACTCAATTTAACCGGAATTGTTTCATAAAATAAAAAAGCATGATAAGAAGACTCACCATGCTTTTGTTTTATTGAATGTTGAAAATATTACTTGAGTCTGAACATCCCTTTTCCTACCATGTAGTCTTTGTTATATACTTCTACATTGTAATTTCCTGGAACCAGATTTAAATTTGGTTTCCAATCGATGCACAGATCTGTATCTTTTTGGTTGTATTCAACGGTTCCTGACGTAGAATATCTTACTTCTTCATTGGTCAATTTATTTGTGAGCACCCCGCTACCACCTTCTTCAATAGCAAGTGTTTCACCTTGAGGAGTAACCATTCTTACAAAGAAAGTTTCTTCCCCAATGGGTGCAACCATGTTGGTCTCTGTCTTGATGCAGGTTCTCAACAAATCGACCTTTTTAGCTTTGCTTTGTGTTCTCAATTTTTCTCCTTTTTCTTGAAATCCTTCGACGACAATTGAGTTTATCTTGATTGCTTCAGCAATGTCAACTTTGCCAGCCAGCATTTCATTTTCTGTGTCCAATTCTTCTTTGAGACCTGTAAGGACGACACGTGCTGAATCTAGATCACTGATTTCAGCCTTGGCCATCTTGATATCTTCATTCAAAACTTCATTTTCGTTGGAAAGTTTGAGATTTGAGGCAGTGAGCATATCGTTGTTTTCCGTCAGCTCTCGGATTTTTGCTAAATATCCAGCGGCTTGACTTTTCATCAGATCAAGCTCTTCTTTCGCTTTACCCAATTCTCTTTTGGTCCAAATCAAATTATTGATTTTTTCCTTTTGCTTTCGCAATTCGGATTTTTGTGAGTCGATCAATTCATTTAGTTCTTGATTTTCTCCGCGAGCTTCTTCGAGATCGGTCAATGATGTCTGGAAGGATTGTTCCAGTTCTGTTTGAACTTTCTGTAATTCAGTAAAGTTTTTTTCCTTGGTATCAAGTGAAGAGGAGAGTTGGTTATTCTTATACCATTGAAAGACATTGAAGGCAAGCAATGCAAGTACAAGTAACCATGCGATTAAGGTTAGGTTGCTTTTAGATTTACTCATAATTACTGTAGTTAAAATAGGATATCACAAATATCCACTATTATTTGGTACTAATCCTTTGTTTGCTTAAAAATTATGGTATTTACCGATTGATTTTAGGTTAAAATCTAGTGGTTTACCCTAGTATTCTAAATTTGATAATAAGTAGGAGCCAAATATTCCTACTATGGACTTTAACAGATTATACGGTAAACTCTTTATTGACATTGAAACTGTAGCTTCTTCAAGCCAATTTTCAGATTTGTCAGCAGAGATACAACGATTGTGGAGCAAAAAATCTTCCTTCCGATTTAAATTGGAAGAGCCATCTGAAGATTATCTCTATACCCGAAAGGCAGCCATCTTTGCAGAATTTTCAAAAGTGGTTTGTATCAGCATCGGATATTTTGAGATGGGGCGCCACCTACCTCAATTCAAAACAAAAAGCTTTTTTAATGTTGATGAAAAAACATTGATAAGATCATTCATAGATTTTCTTGATCAATTTCGCCGAAGAGAAACCAATATCCTCATCGGGCACAATGTGGCAGAATTTGATATCCCTTTTCTTTGCAGAAGAATGCTTTGTCATCAAATTACATTGCCCATTGAATTTCAAATTTCAAACAAAAAGTCTTGGCAGATTGATCACATTCAAGATACACTTCGAATGTGGAAGTTTGGAGATTACAAACACTACACTTCACTTGAATTATTAGCGAATGTTCTTCAGGTACCTTCTTCAAAGGAATGTCTTAGTGGAAACCAAATACATCATACTTATTACATTGAAGGAGATTTGTCCAAAATTGCAAAATATTGTGAATCAGATGTCGTTTGCGTTTCAAGGATTTATTCTAAAATAAAACAAATTACACTTCCAAATAATCTAAATATCGTTAGTCTTACTAGCTTTGAGGGTAGTTAAAACGATTCTATTAGAATTGTAATTGAACAAAACCTGATAAAACCACAAATCGCCCATGCATTACGTCGCTCCAAGTATACTTGCTGCTGATTTCCTTCGTTTAGAGAACGACATCTTGATGGTCAATGAAAGTGAAGCAGATTTTCTGCATGTTGATGTGATGGATGGCATGTTTGTACCGAATATTTCATTTGGTCAAGCCATTGTGAAAATGATGTCAAGCATATGCAAGAAGACCATGGATGTGCATCTTATGATTGAAAAACCACAGCGATATATTGAGTCTTTCAGAGACGCTGGCGCCGATTATATTACAGTCCATGCCGAAGCAAGTAATCACATTCATCGTTGCATTTATCAGATCAAAGATACAGGTGCAAAAGCGGGCGTTGCTCTAAATCCTCATACTCCAATTTCTCAAATAGAAAATGTGCTCGAAGACCTTGATATGGTACTTTTGATGTCTGTC
>JAHDDD010000334.1 GCA_020629535.1 Saprospiraceae bacterium | reverse complement strand
GTTGTATTCTTTTGTAGGAATATTTGTGAGTTGTGCAGCTGTCGTAATTTTCAATGACATTCTATTGGGCAATAGTGCACCTTGGGATCCGGTCTCGCTGTTGGCGAAATTCGAAAATCCTGTGGTTGTGGTGGTTTCACAAATATTTATGATCATAGCTACATTGAGTACCAATATAGCAGCCAATGTGATCGCTCCTGCCAATGCTTTTTCAAATTTAAACCCAAAGAGAATACCATTCAGAATTGGCGGACTAATAACTGGTATCGTTGGTATAATAATTTGTCCATGGTGGCTGATGGATTCGATCAGTAGCATCTTGATTTTTGTGAGTGGTCTTTTGGGGCCCGTCCTTGGCGTGATGTTAGCAGACTATTTTTTAGTCAGAAAAACCGAATTGCCTCTTGCTGAGTTTTATAAGATGGATAGTCAATTCTATTATTCGGGTGGATTTAATCCAGCTGCCATGATATCATTATTTCTTGGTGTAATGGTAGCATTGATCGGGTATTTTGTTCCAGCACTAGATGCGCTATATAAACTTTCCTGGTTCACAGGATTTTTAATATCTTTTGTTCTATATTATCTATTAATGAAATCCAAAAAATAACATGTCAATATTAATCAAAGGAGGAAGAGTTGTCACAGCAGAATCTGATTTCATAGCCGACATATACACAGAAGGTGAACAAATCGTTGCCATCGGGAAAGACCTACCCTACAAGGCTAAAAAAACCATCAACGCAAAAAATAAACTCGTCATGCCTGGCGGGATTGATCCGCATGTCCATTTAGATATGCCATTCATGGGCACTCACTCAAGTGACGATTATGAAAATGGGACTAGAGCCGCCCTATTTGGCGGAACCACTATGGTGATTGATTTCATTCTTCAGACACAAGGTGATAGTCTTAAAAATGCATTGAAAACATGGCAAGGAAAATCTCAAGGCAAAGCCATAGGTGATTATTCATACCACATGGCCGTCACTGATTTTAATAAAAAGACTGCCAAGGAAGTTGTTCAAATGATTGAAAAAGAAGGCATCACTTCCTTCAAAACATTCATGGCATACAAGGGTGCGTTAATGATCGATGACGGGCAGATGGTTCAATTAATGAAAGTCGTAAAAGAACACGGAGGATTGGTAACAGTGCACGCAACCAATGGAGACATGATCGACTCACTTGTTGCAAAGCACAGATCAGAAGGTAAGCTCTCCCCTCTTTATCATTATCTGTCACAACCAGAAATTACAGAAGCTGAAGCCTCCGCACGGTTTGCAGATATGCTTCACTACACAGGTTGCCCAGGATACATTGTTCACATGACTTGTGAAGGAGCATTGAATGCTGTGCGAGAAGCAACTCTAAGAAATCAGAAACTCTTTGTCGAGACCTGCACGCAATACCTCACATTGGATGCATCTTTATACAAAAGAAAAGATGGAGCTAAATGGGTAATGAGTCCTCCACTCAGAGAAAAGAAAGATCAGAAGGCCTTGTGGTCTGGATTGAATCAAGGATTGGTTCAAGTTGTTGGTACGGATCACTGTCCATTTACATGGAAACAAAAACAAATGGGTAAAAAGGATTTCTCAAAAATCCCGAATGGTCACCCAGCCATTGAACATAGAATGGAATTGCTCTTTTCAGAAGGCGTCAGAAAAGGAAGAATTTCATTAAACAAGTTCGTAGAATTGAGCTCAACCAATGCTGCTAAGATTTTCGGAATGCATCCGCGAAAGGGAACCATTGCCATCGGTGCAGATGCTGATATAGTCGTATTTAATCCGAGAAAAAGACATGTCATTTCAAAGAAAACACATCATATGAATGCCGATTATTCTTCTTATGAAGGATTTAAACTTACAGGCAAAACTGAGACGGTCGTACTTCGTGGTCAGGTTGCCATTGAGAAAAATAAATGTTTGCTTAGGAAAGGTTACGGTCAATTTATCAAACGAGGAAAAACCAGCCTCGTTGTTTAATCATTCAAAAGAAAAAGAAGTCAAATATGCCAAGAAAAGTTAAATCTGGACTCATTCAAATGAGTCTTCCGATGACAGAAGGAGAAGGCACCATTCAGGAGATTATGGATGCCATGGTGGAAAAACACATTCCTTATATTGAAGAAGCTGGGAAACAAGGAGTACAAATTCTTTGCCTCCAAGAAATATTCAACACACCCTACTTCTGCCCAGGCCAGGACATCAAATGGTATGATAGCGCAGAACCAGTGCCGGGCCCAACGGTTGAACGTATGCAAGAATACGCGAAGAAATATGACATGGTCATGATCGTCCCACTCTATGAAAAGGAACAACCTGGAGTATTATATAATACAGCAGCGGTGATAGATGCCGGTGGCGAATATCTTGGCAAGTACCGTAAAAACCATATTCCTCACACAACAGGATTCTGGGAGAAGTTTTTCTTCAAACCTGGCAATCTCGGCTACCCAGTTTTCCAAACGAAGTATGCCAAAGTAGGTGTTTACATTTGCTATGATAGACACTTTCCTGATGGTGCAAGAATTCTTGGTTTGAATGGTGCAGAAATCGTGTACAATCCATCTGCAACGGTGGCTGGACTTTCTCAATATCTATGGAAATTAGAACAACCAGCACATGCTGCAGCCAATGGATATTTCATGGGATGTATCAACCGGGTCGGAGAAGAAAAACCTTGGAACTTGGGGAGGTTTTATGGCACCTCATATTTCGTAGATCCTCGTGGTCAGATCTTTGCCGAAGCTTCAGAAACAGATGATGAATTGCT
Organism: Saprospiraceae bacterium; assembly: GCA_020629535.1. Classification (GTDB taxonomy): domain Bacteria; phylum Bacteroidota; class Bacteroidia; order Chitinophagales; family Saprospiraceae; genus JAHDBF01. The sequence goes on along the minus strand of JAHDDD010000334.1, from coordinate 1,873 downwards.
CGTAGCAGAATTCGATCTTGACATGATAGATGAAGTGAGATCTACTTGGCAATTTTTCAGAGACAGAAGACCCGAAACCTATTCAAAGCTTGTAGAATTATAATTACCAATTACAAACAACATGTCTGAATACAAAAGGCCGACCACAGCAGAAGAATTCGAATACAATTTCAAAATCAAGAAACCCTTGATGAACGAAACGGAGGCATATTACGAGAGCTCTCGCTGTCTCTATTGCTATGACGCACCTTGCGTACAAGCCTGCCCTACTGGTATTGATATTCCTTTATTCATTAAGCAAATTAATACAGGAAATCTGACCGGTTCAGCCAAAACCATTTTTGAATCTAATTGGCTTGGCAATGCTTGTGGGAAAATTTGTCCAACGGGTGTACTCTGTGAAGGTGCTTGCGTATACAACCACCGTGATGTACCTCCAATACAAATAGGAAGACTACAAAATTTCGCTACTTCAAAGGCCATAGCAGAAAAAAAGAATCTCTTTAAAGTAGGAGAAAACAACGGTCGAAAAGTGGCCATGATCGGATCAGGAGCTGCTGCAATCGCATGTGCATGTGAATTGAGGACAATGGGATACGACGTAGATATTTACGAAGCAAAAGCGAAACCAACCGGACTTACCTTACACGGAATTGCTGCGTACAAAATTACAAATGAAGAAGTCATTGACGAATTGGATTACCTCACCAAACAACTGGGGTTGAATTTTATTTGTAACAATGCTATTGAAACTGAAGAGCAAATTGCAAAACTTGAGGCAGATTACGATGCCATTTTTCTAGGCGTCGGAATTGGACCAACCGCACAGATCGGGCTTGAAGGAGAAGACAAAGAAAATGTCATTGGCGCCGTTGAATTCATTGAAGAACTAAGAATGAACCATGAATCCAAAACGGTCCCAGAAAACATAGTTGTGATTGGAGGTGGAAATACTGCTATGGATGCAGCTTCTCAATCTGCTCGGCTTGGTGCATCTAAAGTTACCCTTGCCTATCGAAGAGACAAAAATAGCATGGGCGCATATGGATTTGAATATGATCTTGCCATCAGCGCAGGTGTAGATTCCCTATTTAATGCACAACCAAAAGCCATTGTTGGCGACGGCCCGGCGAGTGGTGTCTTGTTTGTGAAAACCGAAAGTGTTGATGGTAAATTAACGGAAGTACAAGGAAGTGAATTTGTAGTTCCTGCAGACTTGGTTATCAAAGCAACAGGTCAAGCAAAGCTCGCCAATTTTCTTTCTAAAATTCAAGGATTGGAACTGGACCGAAAAAATAGAATCGTCGTTTCTGACGAAAGTTATCAAACCAAAAATCCAAAATATTTTGCTGGTGGAGATGCTGTCAATGGTGGTGCAGAAGTAGTCAATGCTGCCTATGATGGAAAGATGGCCGCCCATGGTATTCACAACTGGTTAAACAACAAATAGAAAATTCAAAGATGGATTTATCAATAAATTTTGCAGGTATAAAATCTCCTAATCCTTTTTGGCTGGCTTCTGCCCCACCCACAAATTCTGGCTACCAAGTCATGAAAGCTTTTGATGCAGGTTGGGGAGGTGCAGTTTGGAAAACCTTGGGAGTTCCTGTGATCAACGTATCCAGTCGATACGGTAGCATCAATTATAGAGACACCAGAATGGCGGGATTCAATAACATTGAGTTGATCACTGACCGACCACTCGCAGACAATCTCAAAGAAATTGAAGAAGTCAAAAAGTATTGGCCTGATCATGCTGTGATTGCCTCATTGATGGTTGAGACAAAAGACGAGTGGCATCAAATCATCAAGGATGTGGAGAATGCAGGAGCTGATGGCATTGAATTGAACTTCGGCTGCCCGCATGGTATGT
>JAHDDD010000333.1 GCA_020629535.1 Saprospiraceae bacterium | reverse complement strand
CAGGCATGGTTGAGGGCCATGTGTCCTTATGGGCGTGAAGGTTCGATTCCTTTCTTGGGCACAAAAAAGGTTCAGGTGTTTCGCCTGAACCTTTTTCTTTTCATTTCTAGCCAAAATTCTTCAATTCATGCAAAGATTAAACAGTAAGATTTTAATTTTGTCGCTTCTCAAAAGCATACATCATGGACTTTAAACAAATAGTTTCTCATTGTAAAGAATATGGATTCGTTTACCAATCAAGTGAGGTATACGATGGACTCGCCGCAGTATACGACTATGGTCCGAATGGTGTATTACTAAAAAATAATATCAAAGAATATTGGTGGAAGTCAATGGTGCAAATGCATCAAAATATCGTTGGTATAGATTCTGCCATTTTCATGCACCCAAAAATTTGGAAAGCTAGTGGACACGTTGATGCGTTCAACGATCCTTTAGTAGACAATAAAGATTCTAACAAAAGATATCGTGCTGATCAATTGATAGAAGGGTATGCAGATAAAATTGAAGCCAAGATCAAAAAAGATGTTGAAAAAGCAAGGAAGAAGTTTGGCGATGCTTTCGATGAAAAGCAATTCAGAGAAACCAACGGAAGAATCATTGACAGACAGGCCAAAATAGATGATGCGCTTGGCAGAATGAACAAAGCTCTCGCCGATGACAATATGGAGGCTTTAAAATCATTGATTGAAGAATTGGAAATCGCGTGTCCCGTTAGTGGCACAAAAAACTGGACTGATGTCAGACAGTTTAACCTCATGTTTTCAACCCAACTTGGAAACATTGCCGGAGAAGATGGTAAACTCTATTTAAGACCTGAAACTGCTCAGGGTATTTTTGTCAACTTCCTCAATGTGCAAAAAACATCAAGACAAAAAATTCCATTTGGAATTGCTCAGATAGGGAAAGCATTTAGAAACGAAATCGTCGCCAGACAATTCATTTTCAGAATGAGAGAATTCGAGCAAATGGAAATGCAATTCTTCGTTCGTCCCGGTGAAGAAATGAAGTGGTACCAATACTGGAAAGATACAAGAATGAAGTGGCACCAAGCTATTGGAACGCCTGCTTCAAAATTACGATACCACGACCACGAAAATCTTGCTCATTACGCAAATGCAGCTCTTGATATTGAATTTGAATTTCCTTTCGGATTTAAAGAATTAGAAGGAATACATTCAAGAACTGATTTTGATCTAGGAAGTCATCAGGAGTTGTCGGGGAGGAAACTTCAATACTTCGATCCAGAACTCAATGAAAATTATGTTCCATATGTAGTGGAAACTTCCATTGGATGCGATCGTATGTTCCTGGCCCAAGTTTCACATAATCTTGTACAAGAAGAAGTGCCTGATGCAGAAGGAAAGTCCTCAACAAGAGTTGTTATGAAATTTCATCCTTCACTAGCGCCTATAAAATGCGCAGTATTACCATTGGTTAAAAATCATGAAGGATTGGTAAAAGCATCAAAGGACATTTTTGATGAATTGAAATTTGAAACTTCTGTTCAATATGATGAGAAAGATGCTATCGGAAGACGTTATCGAAGACAAGATGCCGTTGGTACGCCATATTGTGTTACCATTGATCATCAAACTCTCGAAGATCAAACAGTTACATTAAGAGAAAGAGATAGTCTTAACCAGATTAGAATTCCAGTAGACCAAGTATCTGCTGAGGTCTTGAAGAAAACAAACATGAACAATCTACTTAAGGAAGTAGTTTAGTGAATTTGTAAATGTCATATTATATATACAATGAGTGAAAAAATGCAGGCTCATGATTTTTCCTTCGTTTCCAGACATGTAGGAATTGACAGGAATACTGAAAAATTAATGCTGAATGAGATAGGTGCAACCAACCTTGATCAATTGATTGATGAAACCATTCCTCAAAAAATCAAAAGGGAGGATTCATTGAATGTTCCGAATGCCATGACTGAGATGGAGCTACGAGACCATTTCATTCATCTTGGAAGAAAAAATCAACGATTTCGATCTTTTATCGGTCAAGGATATTACGAGACTTTTACTCCACCTGTTATCGCCAGAAATATTTTTCATAATCCAGGATGGTATACTCAATATACTCCTTATCAAGCTGAGATAGCACAAGGAAGACTTGAAGCGCTTCTAAATTTTCAAACCTTGGTCAGTGACTTGACCGGACTTCCTATAGCCAATGCCTCTTTGTTGGATGAAGGAACGGCAGCTGCAGAAGCCATGGCCTTGATGTTTGCTGTAAAAAATAAGCGCACCAAAGACAATCCTATCGTGAAATTTTTTGTGGATGAAAATGTTTTCCAAAGCACCAAAGGCGTTTTAGAAACCAGAGCAGAACCATTAAATATCCAGATAGAATACGGTCAATGGGAAAGCGCTGAAATTGATGAAACATATTTTGGAGCACTTGTTCAATTTCCAGATTCAACTGGTACGGTCAATGACTACAGAAATTTTGCCGGACAATTAGAATCAAAAGGAATTTTGCTCACTGTCATTGCTGATATTCTCAGTCTTACATTACTTGAGGCACCAGGGAATTGGGGAGCAGATATCGTTGTCGGCAATACTCAAAGACTTGGCATACCCATTGGATATGGTGGCCCTCATGCTGCTTACTTTGCTACCAAAGATTCATTCAAAAGATTAATACCCGGAAGAATCATAGGCATCTCTGAAGACAGACTAGGAAATCAAGCATTACGAATGGCTCTTCAGACAAGAGAACAACACATAAAAAGAGAGAAGGCTACTTCAAATATTTGTACAGCACAAGCATTGCTTGCCATCATGGCAGGTATGTATGGTGTCTTCCATGGTGCTGAAGGTTTGACAAATATTGCATTGAATATTCATAGAAACACATACAGACTTTACGTTGCATTAAAGGAAAGTGGATATGAAATGATGACTGAAAATTTCTTTGATACTTTGAGAATAAAAGTCTCTGATCAAAAAGCTATTAAAGAGAGAGCCATTGCTCAACACTCGAACCTATATTATGACAAAGACTATATACAAATTAGTCTTGACGAGTGTACCGGACCAATAGATTTAGGCAGGCTTGAAAAAATCTTTGATATCAAACTCGATTCTGATTTGGCAGGGTCGGCCATTCCAGAACATGTAAGTCGTAAAAGTGAATTTTTAGAACATCCTGTATTTTCTGAATATCGTAGCGAGAGTCAAATCATGCGTTATATCAAGAGATTGGAAAACAAAGATCTATCTCTTGTGCATAGTATGATTCCACTTGGATCTTGTACTATGAAACTCAATGCTGCATCTCAATTGATGCCATTGACGAATCCAGCATTTTCTGACATTCATCCGCTTGCACCTGTTGATCAGGTAGGTGGTTATACTGAAATGCTAAACAGTCTTGAACATTATTTGTGTACAATCACGGGCTTTGATGCTTGTTCATTGCAACCTAATTCAGGAGCTCAAGGAGAATTTGCAGGATTGATCACCATCCGTAATTTTTTCAAATCAAAAGGAGAACTCCACCGAAATATAGCATTGATTCCATCATCAGCGCATGGGACCAATCCAGCATCTGCGATCATGGCAGGAATGAAAGTTGTTGTTGTAAAATGTGATGAGAAAGGAAACGTTGATCTCAATGATTTGAAAGAAAAGGCAGAAAAGCACTCAGAGGCTTTGGCCTGTTTGATGGTAACCTACCCTTCTACGCATGGAGTATTCGAGTCAGATATTCAAGATATCTGTAAAGTCGTTCATGATCATGGTGGAAAAGTATATATGGACGGGGCGAATATGAATGCCCAAGTAGGACTGACAAGTCCTGCTCATATCGGTACCGATGTTTGTCATTTAAATTTGCATAAAACATTTAGCATACCACATGGAGGAGGTGGCCCGGGCATGGGTCCAATTTGCTGTACAAGTGAGTTGGCGCCGTATCTGCCTGGTCATATGCAGGAATCAACTGAAAACGCCGGTCCGGTATCTTCAGCAAGATTTGGAAGTGCCAGCATCTTGACAATTAGTTACGCATACATCCGACTGTTAGGTGCCGAAGGAATGACAAGAGCTACCAAAATTGCCATCTTGAATGCTAACTATATTAAGAAGAGATTAGAGCCTGCTTATCCGGTCTTGTATCAGGGAGAAAGTGGCAGGGTTGGTCATGAGATGATCATTGATATACGTGAATACAAACCACTAGGCATTAGTGCAGAAGATATTTCAAAACGCTTGATGGATTATGGATTTCATGCTCCAACTGTCAGTTTCCCCGTTGTTGGTACGCTTATGATCGAACCAACTGAAAGTGAAGACCTCCAAGAAATTGATAGATTTTGTGATGCCATGCTTTCAATCAAACAAGAAATTGATGAAATCGCATTGGGCAAAGCCGATCAAGAAAACAATGTATTAAACAATGCGCCTCATACTCTCAGTATGGTTACTTCTGACAATTGGGAATATCCCTATTCAAGAGAAAAAGCGGCCTTTCCACTCGAATATTTGAAAACCAGGTCTAAGTTTTGGCCTTCATGTGCAAGAATTGATAATGCTAAGGGCGATAGAAACCTGATATGTACTTGCCCTATGCCGCAGGAATTTGAAGAAAAAGAGGAGTTGGCGCAATAAGAAAAAGAATATGATACCAAATGACGCAGAATATCATATAT
>JAHDDD010000332.1 GCA_020629535.1 Saprospiraceae bacterium | reverse complement strand
AGTTACCATCAAACGACTAACCTATCTTTTATAAATGATTTGCATAATTAAGCGAGTGATGTCGACCCAATTTGTTCTACTATAATGTATGAACTTTCACCAAAAAATTTGACATGGCCTTCACAAAAAACTGGTCCAAATTTTGGGCAACAGATAAGGTATTGAGTAACACAATATTTCAAAACTACGATCTCCTCCCAACAAGGATCTTTGCGACGTTATATCCTTATCTATTTATGGATTCATAATCAATTTAATATATTGAATATATATTTCTTTAATTATGTATTATTCAAAAACAATCATTCTCATATGAAGGAACTGTGTAAATCAATATCCAAAATCTGAAATCATGATAAGATTTTTCCTTGGCTCATTGGTCATCGCAACACTTGGTTGTACTCCAACAAATGTTAATCAAGAAATAACTACGTTACGAAGTGAATTGATAAAAGCTCAAGAACAAATAGCAGCATTGAATTCACAAATAGAACCTGAAGGGGAACTGATTCATATGGTATTCTTTAAAGTCAAAGAAAACGCAGATACAGTTGCATTTGTCAATGAGCTTAAAAAACTTTCAACGATTGAGGAAGTCTTAGATTTTCAGGTGGGTCCGTTTGAAGACCTGGGAGACCCGAGAGCATTATCCGAATTTAATTGGATGATGGAAATGTCTTTCACTGATATTGCTGCATACAAAGACTATCAAAAGCACCCCACTCATCTGGCACTAAGGACCAAGACAAGCTCATTTATGATTGGCCCTCCTTCCACATATGACTATCTAAAAAAATAAAGTATGTTTCAAGAATCTGATATCCAATATGTCTTATATCAACATCAGTAAATATAAAAACCTGCTAAGATCCATCGGCCCTGGATTACTTTTTGCTAGCTCCGCTATAGGTACTTCACACTTGGTACTTTCTACACGTGCAGGCGCTCATCACGGCATGATCTATTTCTGGATCATCCTCCTTGCCTTATTACTAAAGTATCCATTTTACGAATTCGATCCCCGATACGCCAATGCCACAGGATATAGCTTACTGAAAGGCTACAAAGATCAAGGAACATGGGCAGTTTTGGTCTTCATGTTGGTGATAATGATCAATATGTTTGCTGTGGTAGCAGCAATAGGAGCTGTGAGTGCCGGCCTTTTAGCAACCATGTTTGGTGTCAATGGGATTTCAGTGCCATCTCTTTCCGGTATTATCATAGGTTTGACTCTGCTTTTGCTTTTGTTTGGAGGCTTCAAACTATTGGACAAGCTGATCAAAGTCATTTCAATAATTTTGTTGCTTACGGTACTCATAGCATTTGTCGCTGTTCTATTAAAAGGTCCTATCACAGCCACAGAAGGTTTGACAACTGCACCTGTTTTAGAAGGAACTGGTTTGACCTTACTCATAAGTTTACTTGGATGGATGCCCGCGGGCATGGAAGCATCAGCTATGAACAGTATCTGGGCAGTAGAAAAGATAGAGTCAACCGATTATCATCCTCGTCTTGGTGAATCTCTTTTTGACTTTAATCTGGGTTATCTCTTTACGTTGATCTTGGCAATCATGTTCATGACCATAGGAGCTTATACGGTTTATGGTTCAGGCGTGATACTTGATGGAAATGCCACACAGTTTTCCAACAAACTATTGAATGTGTTTGTCACAAATCTCGGAGGATGGTCATATTATATTTTTGCCCTTGCAGCTTTCGGAACAATCTATGGCACGCTGATCACAGTGATGGATGCGTTCCCAAGATGCTTTGTTAGAGGACTCCGGGTATTGAAATTCGAAGAACCTAAGAACACAAAAAAGCAGCTATCTTTTCTTGACAAGTCATATAAAATCACTTTGGTAATTGTAGCTGTCGGTGGGTTTTCTTTATTTTATTTTTCTGCAGCGAGTATGATACAAATGTTGACGTATGCTACCATCATCTCGTTCTTATTGAGCCCGTTGATTGCATTTATCAATCTAAGAGCTATACAAAGTGATGCAATTCCTGAGACTCACAGGCCCTCATCAACATTAATCTATTTGGCTTATCTTGGGCTGATTGCATTGGTAGCATTTTCAATATACTATTTAATTGATCTTTTGTAGATGGAGATCATCATTTAGTATTTGGAATTACCTATTGTGCTTAGTAATTTATGCCTTTTTAGTGGAGTTTAAGATAATATGAGACATTTTGCTTTTCTTCTTCTTTTTTTAGTGAATAATTTTATCCTTTCTGCCCAAAGACAACCCGATCTTTCAGGTATCGAAATACAAATTGACCAAGATTATCTTGCTGACTTCCTGAGACAGAATGATAATGAATTTGAAAATCCTCACGAAGGCGAAAATTATACAATAGCCTTAAGAATTGGCATATACGGTGAGTATGCAAATTCTTATTACTTGGGTCTGCCTTGGGTCAGAGAAAAAGTTGATTTTGTACTTGACAACTTTTTGTACAATGGAGACTTTAGACAGAAACAGATATATCACAATTTCGTATTATCAATGAATGGATTTGGCCCGACCCATATCTCAGTCGACACCGAGGCATACGATTCTGAAGTTTCTGACGGATATCGATTGGTTGACGACCGACCATTTTCTACTTATTTGGGATTCAGATCAAGCAGACGATTGGTAGGGACCAAACGCTTTGTTCATAGTGCTAGGTTATTTGACATGGGATTTAACTCTTCATTCGCATTTGGATTGGGAGGCACTGGCATTGGAAGAGGCATTGATAAAATATTTGGGATAAAACGTCCTGACGGCAGGTTATGGAAACGAGATGAATCTGCTCCCTACCCAACTGGCGAAGTCATCAAAAATGTCTTACCAATTTTCCTATATTCTGTTTCTTCAGAAGTTGCACTTTGGTCTCCCATTAGAAAAATTGTTTTCCAGGTTAGACCTGAAATCAATCTTGGATACTACACAAATTTGGCTTTTGGTATTGACCTAGGAAAAGTTATGAGTGTGGAGCCAGTCATTAATAAACTCTCATACACTGACAACAACAATCCGAGTACACCTGTAGTCAATGATGAAACCATGGGCTTCTCACTCGTGGGAGGAGCTACCGTGAGAGCAGTTCTCTATAACTATCACCTCAATGGTGTCTATGGAAAAAGCAAGGGAAATTACTATTCATTTGCAGATACCAGAAAAATTGTTTTCGAAAGTTACGTTGGTGCAAAACTTCAAATCATGCAATCAGTGGATATCATATTTGCCATCAATTGGAGATCTTCAGAGATTAAATCTGACTTCAAAAACAATGTGCTTTGGGGTACCATCGGACTGAAATACTTGATGGGACCTGCAGGCGAAGGCTGCTATGACTAAAGAAATAATAGTAATGGAAATCGTGATCATGCATGTAAAAAACTGATTACCTCTCCGCCTTCATTTTCGGTCAATTGATTTTGAAATAATACTCATTTTAAAACTTTCATTCTGTAGCATTCAATGATGCCGAACCAAAAAAGTTAAACCGCTTTATCATTTAAGTTACCAATATTTTGTTTCTTGAAACTTCGTATTAACCCTAATATTTTTATTCTCAAATGAAAAAATTTGTTTTTCTATTCAGCGTTTTTCTCCTCTGTAGCGGCCATGATATGTTTTTGAAAATGGAGACATATTTTTGGGAACCAAACACAAAATCAACCATCAAACTTTTTAATGGGACTTTTGACAAAAGCGACAACATAATCACAAGAGATCGAATGATCGATGTAAGTCTAATTGGTGAAGGCAAAAGAATGACCATTGATAGTTCTTCTTGGTTTGATTCAGACAAAACAACCATCTTAAATATCACCACCGGACAAACTGGGACATGGGTCGCAGGAGTATCTACGAAACCACGAGACATTGACCTTGATGCAGAATCATTCAATGATTATTTGAAGCATGATGGAGTCTTAGATATTCTCCAAATGAGAAAGGACAACAACATCTTAAACGAAGATGCCGTCGAGAAATACTCTAAACATGTAAAAACCATTTTCCAAGTAGGTGAACACAAAACGAATGATTGGCAACAAGTACTAGGATATCCGGTTGAATTTGTTCCACTTACAAATCCTTATCATTCAAGTGTTGGTGATAAACTAAAAGTCAAACTACTTTGGCTGGGAAAACCCATATCTAACCAACTGGTTTATGCAGGCAATGCCGCGACATCACATAGCCATGATCACAACGATGATCATCACCACCACCATCACCACACTGAATACAGAACAGATGAAAATGGCATTGTTGCATTAAATTTAAACGAATCTGGTGAATGGTTTTTAAGAACCATCATCATGAAGGAATCCACAGAGCCGGATCTTGATTACGAATCAAATTGGGCGACTTTGACCTTTGCTATCCCCAAAAATTCAATGAATACTCTGTCTCCAGAAAGTACGGGCAATGGTTCAATGTTTTCATCAGGCATGCTAAAATTGTTTCTCATTGCAGTAATTATTATTTTAGGAATATTCATTATAATGAAAACAAGAGGAGGCAAATAGCCCGTGACAAAAGCCTTATTGTCTCACGAGCATATTATGATGCATAAAACTAAATGAAAATACCCTCAATTATATTTGCAGCAATTGGCGGAATAATCGGAATGATTTTTCTTGGACTTTTCATCGCCGCAAAGAGGAGAAGACC
>JAHDDD010000331.1 GCA_020629535.1 Saprospiraceae bacterium | reverse complement strand
CTATTTGCCATTTGACCACCTCGTCTTCATTCTCAACGGAGAAGGAGCGAATTCGAGGGGAATTTTTTGTTTGAGGATTAAAAAAGTCTCTTATCTCGCATCTCGCATCTCGCATCTCGCCTCTCGCCTCTCGCATCTCGCCTCTCGCCTCTCGCCTCTCGCCTCTCATAACCCTAGTTCAATTTATATTTAACCCCAAGCTCTTCCAACTCATAAATCAACTCCGAACAAATATTTACATTGACATTTCTGGAGACGAGGCTTAGGTTTTCTTCCGAAGATTCGTCATAGAGATTGATCTTTAGTTTTTTCTCGCCCTCGTACTTTGAAAGAACATTTTCAATGAAACGTATACTGTCTTCCGTTATGGTGTCAATGGGTACTCTTAAAGTGAGGGTTTTAGACTTTTCTTCCGCGACAGTTGCTAGTAGTCGCAGGTCTGAAAGATTGAAATAATAGCGGTCTGCATTTTTGACTTTTCTGTATCTGCCTTCAATATAAATGACTTGACCCATTGTAATGAGGTCGGCATACTTTGAATAATTTTCACGATATAGGCCTGCGCTAAAACTACCGGAAAGATCTTGTAGTGTAAATCTGCAATATGGTAAGCTCCGTTCTCGTCCCACACCTTTGTTTACTTCGGTGACCATGCCGGCGATACAATAATAATGTTCGTCAGATTCTTTGACTTTGTCAAGGGTGCAATTGATGAAGTGGAGTAACTCTAACCTGTATTGGTCGAGTGGGTGACCACTTAGATAAATCCCAGTAACTTCTTTTTCTTTCTCAAGTTTTTGAACATAGTTCCACTCTTCTGCTTTCTGCAATTTTTGCGAGAATCTGATCGGTGATATCACCAAAGAGAGAATTCTGTGCATTCTCTTTTTCGTTTTGATATAATTGGCCAAACTTTAGCGAATGTTCGATCAGTGTATCATACTTTTCGAATGGCAAAAAGTATTGTGCTCTGCTCAATCCAAAGGAATCAAATGCGCCACCGGCAGCCATGCTTTCCATGCATTTTTTATTGACACTTCTGAGGTTGGCACTGGTGGTTATATCATAAATATCCTTCAATTCGTGTTCGCTTCTGATGCGTATTAATTCCTCGATGGGCCCCTCTCCTACTCCTTTTAATGCAGTGAGCCCAAAACGTATTTGCCCTTTCGTGTTTACACTAAATTTTGCCTTGCTCTCGTGTACATCCGGTCCAAGAACTTCGATATCCATCCGCTTGCATTCGCGGAGATAGAAGTTGATTGACTTGATGTCATTGAGGTTGTGGTTCAGGTGTGCGGCCATGAACTCTTTTGGATAATGCGATTTTAAATAGGCTGTTTGGAATGCGATGAAAGCATAGCAAGTTGAATGCGATTTATTGAAGGCGTAGGAGGCGAACTTTTCCCAGTCATTCCATATTTTTTGAACGACGTCTTCGGGGTGATTGTTTTTCAAGCAGCCTTCTAGAAACTTCGGATACATTTCATCGATGACGTGCTTCAGTTTTTTACCCATCCCCTTACGCAACTTATCGGCTTGGCCTTTTGAAAAGCCTGCCAATTTTTGTGAAAGCAACATTACCTGCTCTTGATATACGGTAATACCGTAAGTCTCTTCGAGGTACTCTTTCATCTCATCGAGATCGTAGGTTATTGGTGCTTGGCCATGCTTTCTTTTTACGAAGTCATCGATATAATCCATCGGTCCCGGTCGGTATAATGCGTTCATTGCAATGAGATCTTCAAACTTGTTGGGCTTGAGCATCTTCAAAGACTTTTGCATACCAGGAGATTCGTACTGGAAGATCGCAATGGTTTCTCCTTTTTGGAATAGTTCAAATGTTTTTTCGTCGTCTAGCGGAACGGCTTCAATGTCTATTTCTGTACCATGATTTTCTTCGATCAGTTTTACAGCATCTTTGATAATGGTCAATGTCTTCAAGCCAAGAAAATCCATCTTGAGGAGTCCTGCTTTTTCAACAACATTGTTGTCAAATTGACTCACCAAAAAATCTGAATCTTTGGCTACCGTGACGGGCACATAGTTTCTGATATCGTCGGGTGTGATGATCACTCCACAAGCGTGAATTCCTGTATTTCTTACAGAGCCTTCGAGTTTCTGAGCGAGCCTGATCAATTGACCTGTTTCGTTTTCTTGCTGGGCCATATCCCGAAATTGATAGGCCATTTGTTTTTCTTCATTATTGAGTGATCCTTTGGCTTTATCAGAAAGATCATCTCCTTTCAAAACCTCATTCAGGGAAACCTTAGAACTTGGAAATGCCTTTGCCACTTTATCAACATCACCATAAGACAAATCCATAACACGACCCACATCACGTATGGACATCTTTGCTGCCATGGTACCATACGTGATAATCTGTGCAACTTGATTACGTCCATATTTTTCAATGACATAATCAATCACTTTCGCCCGTCCTTCATCATCGAAATCAATATCGATATCAGGCATTGATACTCTTTCCGGATTCAGAAATCGCTCAAAAAGAAGGTCATATTTTATCGGGTCAATATTGGTAATACCCAAGCAATAAGCTACAACCGAACCGGCAGCTGATCCTCGACCAGGACCAACGGATACGCCCAAGTCTCTAGCCGTGCTTGTAAAGTCTTGTACGATTAAAAAATATCCCGGGTAACCGGACTGGATGATAACATCAAGTTCAAAATTTAGTCGCTCTTCGATTTCAGCGGTAATGGTTTGGTAGCGCCTTTTCGCGCCTTCCATTGATAAGTGTCGGAGGAAACTGCCCTGATCTTTAAAGCCTTTCGGCAATGGAAAAGCTGGTAAGATGACATCTCTCGCCAAGTCCAATTCTTCGATCTTGTCATAGATCTCTATGGTATTGTCAATGCTTTCCGGCACATCAGAAAACAACTTCGACATTTCATCCTTGGTCTTGAAATAAAAATCTGAACTCGGGAATTTGAACCTCTTTTCTTCATGCATCACTTGACCTGTATTGATACAAAGCAATACGTCATGTGGTTTGAAATCTTCCTCTTCTACATAATGAGAATCGTTGGTAGCAATTACTTTGACATCGTACTTTTTGGCAAGACCTAGCAAGACTTGATTTACATCTTCCTGGCTCATGCCGGTATCATCGATCTGTTCGAGACCACTGTGTCTTTGTATTTCTATATAATAGTCTTCACCAAAAATATCAAGCCACCATTTTAGTAACTTTTCTGCTTTTTCAATATCACCTTTCAATATCGTTTGCGGGATTTCTGCACCCAAACAACAACTGGTCGCGATGACTCCTTCAGTATACTGTACTAAAATCTCCTTATCAATTCTTGGGTAGCCTTGATAATTCCCTTCTATAAATCCGAGTGAACAAAGCTTTGAAAGATTGGTATATCCTGTTGCATTTTTCGCCAACAACAATTGGTGATGTCTGTTGTCTTTTTCTCCCGCAGATCTCGAGAATTGTTGCTTATGACGATCTTCAACAAGATAAAATTCGCAACCCACCATCGGCTTGAGGTTTCTCTTTTTCGCTTCAGAGACGAATTTGAAGGCCCCAAACATATTCCCATGATCCGTAAGTGCCACTCCTTTTTGGCCATCTTTGACAGCCTTATCCATCATCTTACCGATATCGGCAGCCCCATCGAGCAGTGAATATTGAGTGTGACAATGTAGGTGGCAGAAATCCATGGTTTGCTTTTTTGAGAAGTGCAAGTTACAATGGAATTAGAAAAGGGAAGAGGGAAAAGGGAAAAGTGAAGAGAAGTTTATTTGAACATATTTCTAAATCTATAAGTCTTCTTTCTAAGTACAGTAACTTTTGTGATTAACATATCAGCATTTTTTATATCTATCAAATTTAATTCCAATGAAATTCTGGTTAGTGTTTCTAACTCACACAAAGAACCAATGGCTATATCCAAAAAATGACACAACTGCTTATCTGATCCTCTCCCACATCCTTCAGCAATATTGCTTGGAACCGACACAGCTGCTCTCCTCATCTGACTAATGATTCCAAACTTTTCACTCGAATTGTAGTTCGAAGTGATTGAATACATAACAGTTGTCAATGATATGCCCAACTTCCAAATATCAAGTTCTAAGAAATTATGTTTCATAATGTTATCAGGTCTCCCTAAGAATAATCCCAAAAAAATGCATTAGGTAAACATGTGAGAGAGCGATGATAATACTCATACCTATTTGAGCCCATGGAGAAACATCTCGCATCTCTATTCTCCCTCTCGCATCTATAAAGGAAAACCATGCCCTCCTCACTTTTCTCTGATCCCTCATCCATAAAAGAAAAATTGAACAAAAGTCAATTTTTCTTTTATCTTTGCAATCCATTTCTAAAAAGCATTTAAGGATGATTGCTATAGTAAATATACAAGGACAACAATTTAAGGTTTCGGAAGGACAGGAAATCTTTGTACACAGGTTGTCTGAAGATGAAGGAAGTTCAGTGAACTTTAAGGAAGTATTGATGGTCTCTTCTGACAAATCAGCAACTGTTGGTACGCCGACTGTTTCTGGAGCTTCTGTGGGTGCAACTGTTTTGGAGCACGTAAAAGGAGACAAAGTAATTGTTTTCAAAAAGAAAAGAAGAAAAGGCTATAAGGTCAAGAATGGCCACAGACAGTCTTTTTCTAAGATCAAAATTGATTCAATCAAAGGATAAATAATAAGAAAATGGCTCATAAAAAAGG
>JAHDDD010000330.1 GCA_020629535.1 Saprospiraceae bacterium | reverse complement strand
CACAAGAAGAAGCATTGGCTAAATAGTAATATGTTCAGACAAAGAAGTTTCGTTTATCAAAAATCATTAAGTGCCCTTTGAATATATCTTTATGTCTCGACTTTGCTCCTTCGTTAACAATTCGGTATTATTTTGAGATAAAAAAAGCGGCACTGGAGATCCAGTACCGCTTATTGGTTTTTTGAGGTGGTTTCTTATGTATTAATACTTGATATTGAATCTGTAGAAGTCATCATTACTTGCAGGATCTTCACTGATCTCTGTAACTTCAATCAGGTAGTTGTTATTGACACCTACGGCGATGAAAACTTCGCCTACTTCCAATGTCCAACTTTCCAATTCGCCATCATCATTCATGTTTTGAAATGCTGTCCCTGCACCTGCAAGAGCAGTAATTTGGTCTTTATTGGTTACACCAGCATATGTGAAGCCTTCTGCAACTCCATCGATACCAGGATTCAACCATCTTACGACAGTACCGTTAACTCCACTGATTGTTTTTCTCCAGTTGCTTTCAGTAGGTTGTGCAAGATCGATACCATTATCTTTGATTTCAGCCAAAGCGCTTGATGATCCAGTTCCTGTTCCGTCATCTAAATCAAGTCCACCTGTACCAGCTGGTCCAGCAGCATTCAAAAGAACTCCAGTCAGTTCTGCTGTCAATGGCTCACCAATTGGGTTGGTAGAAATAGTAAATGATTGTGATGTAGTTTCACCAAATTCATCAGCAACAACAAGTGTGTACGTTGCAGTACCTTCAGTTTCCTGAGCTTTGACAAAAATGGTAGTCACGACTCCATTTTGATCTTCAATAGGAAACGGGTATGGATTGTCAGTGAATTGGTTGTTTAGGTCGCCGTATGACAATCTGCTTAGATCTGTGATCAATTCATTGTCTTGATACACTGCCACAGAAGATAAAACAAAAGTTCCTTGAGCAATTGTCAAAGGAATAGAAACAATGCTTCCTGCTTCAAGACCTTCGAACATTCCGCTGCCACCAATTTCTACAACTGGAGGAAGTCCCCCGCCTGTAGTAATATTTACAGTGACACTTGCTGTCAATTGATCTGTGTCAGAGACAAGGAAAGTATAACTTCTTGTTTCTGGGTAGTCGTGTGCTCTTACTGCAACCTCCCAAGTGAATCCTTGGTTATCAGCATCTGTGACAAATATAGGGTTTGCAGCAGCAGCTTGACCATTTACAGTAAATCTATCATTGTCGATATTTAGTCCATCTTCTTCCACAAAAAATCCATTCAGTGGATTGTCTCCAGCTGTGGCAGAAACTTTTACAACAAATGTAGAACTGGCAGAAACTTCAGCGTCTGTGCTGACGAATCCTGAATCTGCGATAAGTTCTATTGATGGACCTGTGCTTCCAGGATCAATTCCACCACCACCACCAGGGTTGTTTGGATCTTCTTCACATGATGTGAAAATAAACACCAACAATGCTATTCCAATTAAGCTTCGAAGTGATAATAATTTTCTCATGATATTATGATTTGTTTAATGTCTTAGTTAATGTATATTATAGAGAGTCGAAAAACGGCGCGAAGTTACATTTTTATTATCTAAAGAATTGTTAAACCACTTATGTAACTGTTAAAGCTGTTACATTTTAGTGAAATTTAGTTCAAGAAGGAATGACTAAGAATAGATGATAGAATTGTAATGTCTCAACGTAGATAATATTATATAGTTGAAATTATCCAATCCATATATGAAACGAATAAGAATACTCTTTTGTGTCGTTACGGTCTTATTTTTTTTAATTAATTGTTTTGGACAAGAAATAGACGAGGCAACATTTTTACAAGACTATAGACCGCCTGATTATACATTTACTGCATTGAGTTTGTTTCCTGAATTGTTTCAATCGTACAGTTCGACTTCAACATTTGACAGATCACGATTTAGGATTGGTTCCAGCGTATCTTATCAAACGAATTCCATGTTGGGTAAGAACAATACAAATACAAATCTTTTTGGGGGATTGACATATAGCTTCGCTAAGAATAATGATTTGCTCGTTCCCAATGATAATTTTATTGGTTTAAACGCATTTTTTTTTTCTGACAGATATCATTATGTGTCAGAGCCATTTTTTTTAAAAGCGAGCTTTGAAGGCTCTTCAAATTTAAATTTATTTACAGAGCTTGAAGATGATGGCTTTGTTTATTCAAATGACTGGAGTGTTCCTTTAGGAATAGGGGTAGGTCGACCTATGGATGTCACCGATGCATGGCACAGTTTATCATTCAATGATGAATTGAAAAAACGAGGCATTGATCCTAGTATAGAAGATCAAAAATCATTTGCTGATTTCATTTACAATACCAAAAGAACCAGGGTCAAAGATTTTAGATATGACCGAATTTTTGAATTGGAGCAATTGTATTCATTCCTTGCTGAAAATTCAGATTTGACCCTGAGTCCGATTCAATCTGCGGTGTTAGCTGACATTTGGCAATATGAAGCATTTCAAAGAAGGTTGTCTGGTTATCGTGCTACTTTTTCATTGAGACCAGGATATAATTTTGGTAGATTAGAAGCATCCAATTCATATTCAGTTTGGTATTTGGGCGGAGAACTCGATCTTGAATATTTCCGACCGATTAATAAGCATTGGCAATTTAACATTCAATTATTAACGCAATACAATTCATTTATTAGGACTGATCAATTTCCATGGCGGATATTTTTACGTCCAAATGTTAATTACTTTATCAGCAGCAGAACATTTCTTACCATACGAATTGATCAATCGATACAGCAACAGAAGATAATTTTACAGAATGAATCGTTTTATTCGAGTCAAGTCACTGTTGAGTTTAGTCATTTTTTTAATCCAAGTTTGGTCTTTAATATCCGATTTTTTACGGGAAGATATCAAAGAGAAGATTTTGATCCGACCTGGGATGAGAGTTTCAATTTTGGTATAATCTACAGAATATTGTAGAATCGAAAAATCTGATTTAATTTTACAAAAAAATATATCATGAAGAAATTTTCTGAAATCCTTACTCTGGCCTTTTTGGTTGCTTTTACGTTTAGCCAAATTCAGGCGCAAGAAGTAAATGAACAAAAGACCACGCAGAAAGAGGTTGTTATTGTTAAGAAAGTCATTGATGAGAATGGAAATGAGACATTGGAAGAGATAAAATTGACGGGTGAGGATGCTGAAGCATACATCCGCGAGAATGGAAAAATCATTGAAGAAAATGGGGAAATAGAAATTTCCATTGATGCAACTGGATCGGGAACATTGATTGAAAAAGAGATAGAGGTTGAAGAAATTGTAACAGAGGAAAAGCAGATGTACAAAGTTGTGGAGATTGATGATGAAGGGAACAAAATTGAAATTGAATGGGATGGAGAAGGTGAGATGCCCGAGAAGATGAAGAAAATAATGGATGAACATGGCATCGATGAGATTTCGAAAGAAGTGGATATAGATTCTGATGGTCCAGACCAAGTGAAGAAAATCAAAATTGTTGAGAATAATAATGGTGAAGTAGAGGAGCGAATTATTACCCTTGAAGGGGATGAGGAATTGCCTGAGGATGTAAAAAAGATGCTTGAAGAGAAAGGAATTGATCTCAGTGATTTAGAGAATGGTCAACACAGGGTTGTAAAAAAGATGAAGTGTGACAAAGGAACCATGAGTTGTACGAAAGAGGAAATGGAAAAATGTAAAGCGGCATTGGCGGCAGGTGGAGAATGGCCATTTGATTGTTGTACAAAAGAAGAGTTTGAAGCTTGTTGTGGATCAGGAAAGAAGGGAGGAAACAAAGCACAGTTAGGTGTGATGATTGAAGAGACTGAAGATGGTGTTCAAGTTGTCGAATTGGTGAAAGGTGGAGCCGCAGCAGAAAGTGGCATTCAAGTTGGAGACATTATTCAAAAGGTTGGTAAGGTGAAAACTGCAGATGTCGAAGCATTGATTGCTGCCATTGGAGAAAAGGCACCTGGAGATGAAGTGAAATTGAAATTGCTTAGAGATGGATCGAAGGTGAAACAAAAAGTAGTGTTGAAAGAGCAGGCGAAAAGATCGTGTGGTAAGTCAGCATCAGGATGTTGTTCTAAAGCTAAGTCAAAAAGTTGTAGTAAAGAAAAGGCAGCTTGTTGTTCGAAGGGACAATCAAAGAGTTGTAATAAGGAAAAGGCTGCTTGTTGTTCGAAAGGTAAAGAAGCAAAGAAAGTAATGAAAGAAGAGATCATTGAAATAAAAGTTGTGGAAGAGGGCAAAGAAGAGAACGAGGCAGAGAATATCTGGGTACAACAAGATAATACCTTAGAAATTCAAGAGATTGACTTGTATCCTAATCCAACAGATGGAACGATCAGATTAAAGTTTAGATCAGATAAGTCAGACAGTGCTCAGATAAAAGTCATTGATCCTAACGGGAGGGTAGTATATGAAAATGTACAAAAAGGATTTTCGGGTTCTTTTGATGAAGAATTGGATTTTAGTGGAGCGCCATCGGGTAATTTGATTTTGGTGATTGAGCAGGGTGGAAAGATTTTTACTGAGAAGATTATTTTGAAATGATGATTGCGATGTCACGAGAACGGGACATCGTAAATTAAGTTACTTATTTATTTGAGTAAAAAAAGGAGAGAGGTTAGCCTCTCTCCTTTTTTGGTTTTGTCAAAGATCAAAATCGTAACAAAATAGTTTTTGATAATCGGCTGTAAACAATCTACCGG
>JAHDDD010000329.1 GCA_020629535.1 Saprospiraceae bacterium | reverse complement strand
ATTCGATTTTGTTTATTGCATCCATGAGGTCTATCACCAATGATGGGGTGTCTGATGTGCGCAAAATGCTTCCGGATTTGATGAAATCTACCGGTTTGGGGATATACTTCAAGTAGACTGTATCTGGATGTTTTGAATTTGTAAGATGGAAACGGTAGTTCGTATCTTTCTAACAATTTGTATGAAGTGATGGCTTCTTGTTCTTTTCCTTCGTTGTTCAATGCATAGTCAATTTTTTGCTTTTCTTTTGTGTGGCCTCTTACAATGGCGTGGTAAGTCTTAATCACTTTCTTTTCTTGAAACAACTTGCTCAATTCACCATTTGCTTTTTCGCTTTTCGAAAATACAAGCACACCTGAAGTTTTACGATCTAGTCTGTGAGAAGGGTAGACTTTGATACCCACTTGATCTCGTAAAATTTGTAAGGCAAACTCATCTGCATCAGCAGCCAATTTTGTTCGATGCACCAGAAGTCCGTTTGGTTTATTAATGCCAATGAAATTTTCGTCTTCGTAAATAATTTCTAATATCATTGGCAGGCCTATAGTAGATTGTTGATCTTTCCGTATTGTAATAGTAGAATGGTTTTTGCATCCACAATTTCTCCTGATTGAATCATATTGTATGCGTCTTCAAAAGGCAGTTCTAAGACTTCAATGTCTTCATCTTCTTCCGGTCTTCCGCCACCTTCCGTGGCTTTCATTTTTTCGCTGTAGCGTCCAATATAGAAATGAAGCTTTTCAGTGACTGCTCCCGGAGACATATAAGCCTCAAAAATTTTTTCCACCTCATTTATTTTGTATCCGGTCTCTTCAAGCGCTTCTCTTCGAATACAATCGTCAGGTGAATCTTGATCAAGTAAGCCAGCACATACTTCAATCATCATCCCGGAAGGATTGCCGTTGTTGACGGTTGGAATCCTAAACTGACGAGTGAGTATGATATTTTGACTGATCGGATTATATAGTAGAATGGCTGCTCCATTTCCGCGATCATATGATTCTCTTTCCTGAATGCTTATATTGCCGTCCCTCCTTTTGTACTCGAATTTTAATTTTCTGAGTGTATACCAATTCTGAGAAAGGATTTTTGTTTCCAGTAATTTAAAATTATCTGACATTTGATACGATAAGTGTGTGCCAAATGTACAAAGATTAGTGGCCGTATCTAATTAATTACTAAGGCTTATTTTATGATATTCATATTGCCCATCAATGGTCAACTTCAGTAAATACATGCCATCGGGTAGGCCATCCAAATGAACTTCGTTCTGCTTATCTCCTGTTGATAATATTTGTCCATTGGTTGATAACAATTGCCACTTTTCGATATCATCATTTGATTCAATGAGCACAGTACCTTGGGTAGGGTTGGGGTAAATTTTAGCTTGTTTAATACTGGCATTTTCATGGACAGACGTGATCTTATTGTATCGCTCCAAGAAGTATTTTCTATCTGCAAAGTTGCCAGAGAAATCGGCAAAAAACAAATACAACAACCCGTCATAGCTTAAAAGTGCATCCTCATTTATTCCCCATGGGGCTCCATTTTGAGACCATGACTTTTCCCAAATAGTGTTTCCATTTGACAAGTTTATCTCAGTCATTCCTTGATTAGTAATATTGATTATAGAATGATCGGTAAGGATATGATCAGATGCTTCTCCTAAACTAGAAGCGATCCAGTTGAGTTCATAATCGTAGGAATACGAAAATATACTTGTTTTGAAATTAAAGCCTTCAGACTCTTCTAAGCCCCAAAGTAAAATTTGATCATCCAGATATATTATATCGAGTGTCCAATCTCCAAATGCAAAAAAGCTCAGCGGTAAAGTGTCGACAAATATTCTTTCTCCTGATTCAAGATCAAATGATTGGAAAAGATAGGTGTGTTGTTCCCATGATAATGCATCAATAATGTTTTCCCTTTGACCTAAAGTAAAATTCCAATAGTTGAAAGTATTTAACGTGAATTCTGTCACCGTTTCTCCTGTTTCAGAAATGACCGTATAACAGACGGTATCTATTCCGAAATTCTGTTGATACAATAAAATGTTCCCGGTATCTTCAATTTTCGTTGCAATTACTGATGCGGTTTCATTTATATTTCCAATTACTTCAGAACGTGCACTTTCCTGTCCAAATTGATCAATGAAAATAAATTGGTTGGATTCATCGGTAGATTGTTGAAAATAAAAACCATTCGAGCTAAAACCAAAACTGACATAATTATCCATATCAAACATATGAACAGTTGAATCTTGCCAAATCACGCCTTCTCGAGGACTGAAAACTCCAAAATGATAAGGACCTTCGAAATTGTCTTCAGCGTAATAATATAGAAATTCATCAGTATCCTCGACCCGATTGAAATTCAAATCTACCAATACATCAGCTTCTTCTGCCCAGTCAAAAGTCCAGAGCGTTAGACCTTGCTTATTCATAATATGGGTAATATTGAAAACACCTGGAATGGTATCGTGATAGCGAATGGTAAACATAAGCTCATCATCTAGTTGGTAGATGTCTTTGGCCCATTGACTGTTTCCATATTTCGCCAATTGTTTACGCCACTCGAGTGAGTATTGTGCCTGAAGTTGAAATCCAATACAGAGAAGAAAAATAATTGATGCGTTTTTCATGTCGGTCGTTTATTGGATTATCTCATTCCAATATCGTTCGTCCCAAAATTAAGGAATAATTTCATTCCGTGTCGCCGTGGGCACTAACTCACTACCAACTAGCTCATAAACAAACTAACTCACAACCCCTTTAAAGTATTCGTAGGTTCTGGCCAATCCATCTGCTCGTTCGACCTTTGGTTCCCAACCGAGAATTTCTCTTGCTTTTGTGATATCAGGTTGTCTTACTTTCGGGTCGTCTTTTGGTAGATCACGGTAAGCAATATTCGATGAAGATCCGGTAAGAGACACTACTTCTTCTGCGGCTTGTTTGATGGTGATTTCATTTGGGTTACCGACATTAACCGGAAGGTGATAATCGCTCAATAGCAATTTATAAATACCTTCCACCAAATCATCAACATAACAGAACGATCGTGTCTGAGAGCCATCACCAAATACGGTAATATCTTCTCCTTTGATAGCCTGAGAAAAGAAGGTCGGCAACGCTCGCCCATCATCCACGCGCATACGTGGACCGTAAGTATTGAAAATTCTTACAATTCTTGTTTCTACGCCATGAAAATTATGATAGGCCATTGTGATCGCTTCCATAAATCTTTTAGCTTCATCGTATACACCTCTTGGACCCACCGGATTTACATTACCCCAGTATTCTTCCGTTTGAGGATGTATTAACGGATCGCCGTATACTTCAGATGTAGATGCAACAAGAATTCTTGAACCCTTTGCCTTTGCAACACCCAATAGATTGTGTGTGCCCAATGCACCCACCTTGAGGGTTTGAATGGGCATTTTTAAATAATCAATGGGGGAGGCTGGTGAAGCAAAGTGTAAGATATATTCTAGATCTCCAGGAATATGAACATATCTCGAAACATCATGGTGATAAAATGTAAATTGCTCCAATGGCAAAAGATGGATCAGGTTGTCCATACTTCCCGTGAGCAGATTGTCCATTGCGATTACCGCATATCCCTCTTTAATAAATCGATCACACAAATGTGAACCTAAAAATCCGGCAGCACCGGTAATCAATACACGTTTCATATTATGCCTTTCTAACTAGTTCTGTATTAAATGCTTTGACAGTAGGGCGACCAATGCTTTCGTAGTAAAACCCATTTTCATTCATTACTTCGAGATCGAATACATTCCTACCGTCAAAGATGATAGGATAATTCATTTTTGTTTTTAAGAAATTGTAATCTGGAGTTCTGAATACATTCCATTCTGTCATGATGGCCAACGCATCTGCTCCTTCCGTTGCTTCATATTGATCTTGGCAGTACATGATTTTATCTCCATAAATTTCTTGTATATTTTCCATAGCTTCAGGATCAAATACCCGAATCGATGCACCTCTTTCTAACAATGTATTTAGTGTATACAAAGCTGGAGCTTCTCGAATGTCATCTGTATTGGGTTTGAATGCAAGTCCCCAGAGTGCAATGGTCGTACCCTTGAGATCGTCTCCAAAGAATTTTTCTATCTTTTGAGCAATGGTCAATTTTTGTCGATCGTTCACCTCCATGACGGAGTCAAGAATTTTAAAATCATATTTATAATCCTGACTGGTCTTATACAAAGCCTGGACATCTTTTGGGAAACAAGACCCACCATACCCAACACCTGGGAATAAAAATCTTTTTCCAATTCGACTGTCTGTTCCAATTCCTATTCTAACGTTGTCAACATCAGCTCCGACAAGGTCACAAAGGTTTGCTATCTCGTTCATGAATGTGATCTTGGTTGCGAGGAACGCATTGGCTGCATACTTCGTCATTTCTGCTGATCGTTCGTCCATAAAAATGATCGGATTACCTTGTCGAACGAATGGTTCGTACAACTTCTTCATCCTGCTTCTTGCTTTGTCAGATGAAGTACCAATAACAACTCGTTCTGGTTTTAAAAAATCTTGTACAGCCACACCCTCTCTCAAGAATTCTGGATTGGAAACCACGTCAAAAAGATCGGTATCAAGATTTTCTGCCAATACACTATGCACTTTTTCAGCCGTACCAACCGGAACCGTGCTTTTGTCTACGATCACCACATAATCTTCTACGATGTAACTGAGATCTTTAG
>JAHDDD010000328.1 GCA_020629535.1 Saprospiraceae bacterium | reverse complement strand
GCTTTGATCTTTTCTCTCAATGCTATCACCTCAGAATGATGACGCACAAAAGAAAGTGCAATCCAATTGACATTCTGTTTAAGTATGAAGTCAAGATCACGTAGATCTTTTTCGGTCAGACTTGGCAATGAGATTTTTGTATCAGGAAGGTTAACACCTTTTCTACTTGCAAGAAAATTCCCGTGAATCACTTCAAGTTTGACAGTATCTTTATTGTTGGTCTCAAGAACTTTGAGTGTGATTTTGCCATCCTCTACCAAAACTTTTTCACCCGCATTTACATCTTCGGCAAAGTTTTGATAGGACATATAAATACGCTCTTTGGTTCCTATGCAAGGCGTATTGACGAAAGTCAGAACATCACCAGGATTGATTTCTATCCCATCATTTTCTACTTCTCCGATTCTCAGTTTTGGTCCTTGTAGGTCGGCGAGGATTCCAATGTTTAAATTGAATTCTTCATTGATAGCGAGAATACGATCGATGGTGGCTTTGTGAACTTCGTGTGTACCATGTGAAAAATTGAGTCGAAAGACATCCGCACCAGTCTGGATGAGTTTAATCAACATTTCTCGAGAGGAGGATGCTGGTCCGAGGGTTGCTACAATCTTTGTCTTTTGATGTCTAACTTTAATACTCTTCAAATTGATCACACTTTTAGGTAAGTCAGCAAAGGTAAACATTCGGTATTCTTTCTTTGTCTTGAGCTATTAATTTTAGGTAAACATTGATCAAAAATGCCTACTTAGGACCAAAAATGCTGTTTGTTGGGGTTTTTATTTATCAGCAAAATACGCTGGACATCAACATTGATAGTATATCTTATTTTAATTTGTTATATAATGCATTTTTATGAAAATATCGAAAGCTGCGGAACTATGCGGTGATAAATTTTGATTTATTGTTTTGAATTGACTGAAACAATCGTTTATTTTGCGCGCACTTAATTAAATAATTATATTATGTCTACAATTTCGGAAAAAGTTAAGCAAATCATCGTTGATAAATTGGGAGTTGACGAAGGTGAGGTTACGAATGAAGCAAGCTTCACAAATGACCTTGGAGCAGACTCTCTCGACACTGTTGAACTTATCATGGAATTTGAAAAAGAATTTGAAATTTCAATTCCTGATGAAGAAGCTGAAAAAATTACTACTGTGGGACAAGCAATTGAGTTCCTCGAGTCAAATAAGTAAAATAGTAATCTATTCAAGATAGAATCCACATTGTTCCCCTGTGTTCAATGTGGATTTTTTATTTAATCAGCTTGCTTTAGAAAGGCGGGCTTTTGATAAAATCAATTAATTTAGCAGCATGAGACGAGTTGTTGTTACAGCTGTTGGAGCATTGACGCCCATTGGAAATACCTACAAAGAATATGCTGAAGCATTGTTGAAAGGTGTAAGTGGAGCGGGAACTATTACAAGATTCGATGCCGAAAATTTCAAAACAAAGTTTGCCTGCGAACTACAGAACTTCGATATAGAACAATTCCTACACCGAAGAGAGGCGAAAAGAATGGACCCTTTTACGCAATATGCGATGGTGGTGGCCGAAGAAGCAATGGCAAATTCTGGACTTGATCTTGAAAGCATTGACCTTAATCGAGCAGGTGTCATTTGGGGCAGTGGGATTGGAGGTTTTGAAACCATTGAACATGATGTTGAAGAAGCTACCTTGAGTACTTCAGAAATTCCCAGATACTCACCATTTCTCATTCCAAAGCTGATTGCAGACATTGCACCAGGCCATATTTCTATTAAATATGGGTTTAAAGGAATAAATTATTGTACAGTGTCGGCATGTGCATCATCTACCCATGCGATTTCCAATGCATTCGATTATATTCGTTGGAACAAAGCGGATATCATGCTGACTGGTGGCTCTGAAGCCGCTGTTACAAAAGCTGGTATGGGTGGGTTTTCATCAATGAAAGCCCTGTCTCAAAGAAACGATGATCCTTCGACAGCATCACGCCCTTTTGATAAAGATCGAGACGGATTTGTGCTAGGTGAAGGAGGAGGAGCTCTGGTTTTAGAAGAACTGGAGCATGCAAAAAAACGCGGTGCAACTATTCTGGCTGAAGTGGTTGGAGTAGGCATGACCGCAGACGCGCATCACATCACCGCTCCGCATCCTGAAGGAGATGGAGCAAAGAGAGTCATGAGATTGGCTATCGAAGATGCGCAAATGAATAAAGAAGATATCGATTACATAAATGTTCATGGAACATCGACCCCATTGGGAGATATCGCAGAAAGTAGAGCAATACGTGGAGTATTTGAAGATCATGCCTACGATCTGAATATCAGTTCGACTAAATCAATGACTGGTCATTTACTTGGAGCGGCAGGTGCCATTGAGGCAATCGCAGGAATTGTTGCGATTCAACACCAAGCCATTCCACCGACGATCAATCACTTTACAGATGACCCTGAATTTGATCCGAAGTTGAATTTCACTTTCAATGAGGCACAAGCAAGAACAGTGAAAGCTGTCATTAGTAACACATTTGGTTTTGGAGGTCATAATTCGTCTATTATATTTAAGAAATATGATTAGCAGATTGTGATCAAACGATTTTATAATTATTACATATCACCAGACAAGGGCTTGGCCCACAAATTCAAAGATGTTTTAGGCTTTGTGCCTAACAACATATCCCTATTTAAACTTGCCTTCTTCCACAAATCAATGAACAGCGGCACTCGGACTGAAGTAAGTAATAATGAGCGTCTTGAATATCTGGGTGATGCTATTCTTTCCACCATTGTGGCAGAGTATCTTTTCAAAAAGTATCCAACTCAAAACGAAGGTTTCCTCACTAAAATGCGGTCCAAGATTGTGAAGAGAAAAACCTTGAATCAAGTAGCTGGTAGCATGGGATTGGATATGATATTGTCTGACTATTCTCAAGGTATTTTGAGCCAGTCCATGTTGGGTAACGCATTGGAAGCATTGGTCGGTGCGATTTACATCGAATATGGCTATCGGAAGACAAGAGACTATGTGATAGAAAATATTCTGATGCAACATCTCGATGTGCACCAACTTGAATCTGTTGATGATAATTACAAGAGTTTACTTTTGGAATGGGCTCAAAAACATGGTAAAGAGGTGGAATATAAATTGATTTCAAAATCAAAACTCAATAAACGAGACAGATTTAAGGTCGGCGTTGTTATCAATGGTAAGCAAGAGGCTTCCGCAGAAGACTTCAATAAGAAAAGTGCAGAACAAACAGCCTCTTCTCTTGTTCTCAATAAATTAAACATTCAAGAATAAAGAGATGGACTCACTTTCCCAGATCGTGTTGGGAGCTGCTGTAGGAGAAGCAATTTTAGGGAAGAAAATCGGAAATCGAGCGATGGTTTGGGGCGCTGTAGGTGGAACCATTCCAGATCTTGATGTGGTCAGTAATTATTTTATGTCAGAGGTGCAAAGTCTTGCATTCCACAGGGGGATATCTCATTCGATTAGTTTCAGTATAGTGGGCGCAGTGCTGTTAGGTTGGCTGGTCCATCGAATTTACCAAAGTCAATATCACAAATGGATTGCCATCATCTTGCAGGTCATAGCATTGTGTATTGTACTTCGAGCTGTGACATTTCTTTTTCAACGCATTGTTCCTGATCAATTTTGGATGATGATTCCTATTTCATTGGGACTGGCATTTTTGATGTTCCAATATTTAAAGAGGAAATACGATCCAGAAAATTGGCAATCACCGGATGCGAGTATGCGTGATTGGCAATGGTTGTTTTTTGGTGCCTTGTTTACGCATCCTTTGCTTGATTGTTTTACGATGTATGGTACACAGTTGTTTGCGCCTTTCACAGATTACAGAGTTGCATTTAGTACAATCTCGGTGGCTGATCCGATGTATACAATTCCTTTTTTGATTTGTCTGATTATAGCCTCAAGGAAAAAACGAGATAGCCGGTCTAGAAGAAATTGGAATTATGCAGGAATTATTTGGAGTTGTTCTTATTTGCTTTTTACATGTTTTAATAAGTTATATATAAACCGGGTATACGCCAATAGTCTTGAGAATCAAGGAATAGAACACAGTCGAATGATCACCAATGCCTCCATACTCAATAATATATTGTGGACAGGAACAGCAGAGAGCAATGATGCATATTACCAAGGAACATATTCTTGGTTTGATAAAAGTGATATTAAATTTATTCGGCTCCAAAAAGACCATGACAAGGTAAAACTCCATGAGAATGGTGAGGTGATCAAAACCCTGCAATGGTTTAGTGATGGCTTTTACAATGTCATAGATCTTGCACCTGGTGCTTATCAGTTGAATGATCTCCGATTCGGCACCTTTAGCGGTGAGGCTAAAAATAAAGATGATTTTATCTTTCGATTTAAACTGACCGAAACCGAGCACGGCTTGGATATGAAAGAGTCAAGAGGTGGCCCGCCTGATGGTGGAGCTGGAAGATTGTTCTCTGACCTTTGGCAGAGGGTGAAGGGGAGGTAAGATTTGTTTTAGTTGTTCAGTTTTCGGCTCTCAGTTTTCAATGGTCGATGGAGATTTCTAATGGCATAATGTAAACTCTGTGACCCTCCGTGTCTTCTCAGTGCTACTCTGTGAAATAGATTGTTCACTGCTGCGCTTTTGCGGGGAGAAGATGTTACTTATTACCAGAATCTCGCTCCCTCATTACCGATGAGATCTTCTTATGAAATCCTTTGGCGTATTTGTTTCTCATTCG
>JAHDDD010000327.1 GCA_020629535.1 Saprospiraceae bacterium | reverse complement strand
ATGGTTCACCAAACTGTAATTCTTCCAACAGTCCGTTGTTCAAATTTATTGATCCCGTTTCAGATAATTTTCGGGTCTTCCCAGAAATGGGAGCTGTTCTCGCTGGAAACAACAATGGCGTCGCATGGGAGAAGCTTCCATGTACAGCAAGAAACATAGACTTCAATCTGATCGTCAGAGATAACAATGGCGACTGGGGTCGAACAGATAATGATCAAATGGCAGTGACTGTAGCGGATACAGGTCCGTTTGCAGTGACATCACCAAACGGTGGAGAGAGTTTAACAGGAGGTGCCGCTGCCGACATAAGCTGGTCCGTAAATGGAACAGATGCTCACTGTCCTAACGTTGATATTTTGATTTCAACTGATGGAGGAACAACATTTTTTGTGTTGGCGAACGGAGTTGCAAACGACGGATCTGAATCCGTTACTCTTCCAAACACCGTTACCTCAGATGCAAGAATATTGGTACGATGCGATGTCAGTGGTGGCTTCAGATCTCAATCAACTTTTTTCGATACGGGCGATGCAGACTTCAACATCACTGTTGGTGCCGGTTCGTGCAGTGACGGTATTCAAAACCAAGGTGAAACAGGCATTGATTGTGGAGGACCATGTGAGTCATGTGATCCAACTTGCTCAGATGGAGAACAAAATCAAGGAGAAACAGGCATCGACTGTGGTGGTCCTTGTGCAGATTGTGCACCTACTTGCTCAGATGGAATTCAAAATCAAGGCGAGACTGGCATCGATTGTGGAGGGCCATGTGCTGAGTGCTGTGAAATACACACTTTGACTTTAGTCCTTGATGATTATCCAGGCGAAACAACATGGCAAGTGACAGATGCTACGAGCACAGTTATTGCCTCTGGAGGTCCATACAATAATGCAAATGCAACGGTCAATGAAACTTTCTGTTTGGTGCCTGGCGAATGCTACAATTTCACAATTTTTGATAGCTATGGTGACGGCATTTGCTGTGGATATGGAAATGGTTCGTATACAGTAACCAATGCATCTAACACATCGGTTGCCTCAGGTGGACAATTCACCACAAGTGAGACGACGGAAATTTGTCCTGTTGTTCCAAACAATGATCCTTGTTTTGAAAATCTAACACACAACAACGGTTTGAAAACCATTGAAACTGGCGTTGCCGATTACGAATCATCAACGTATATCCGTACCACCAACAGTACTGTTATTCAAAATGGTGCGAAAGTAGATTACGATGCCTCAACCTATGTGGAATTAAACAATGAATTTGAAACGCAATTGGGTGCAGAGTTTGATGCATTCATTGATGGTTGCAACAATGGCGACGGAGGAAATAATTGATTGAAATTGAAAGATGAAGGGCTGGACCATCATTATAGTTGTACATCCCTTCATCTTTCATTCCCATCATCTTTCAATTTCTCTTCATCACGAAATTTATTGATTATGAATATCGCATTGACACAAAGGGAAAAAGATACTTTGTATCTGATATCTGAAGGAAAACAGACTTCAGAGATTGCGCAGCAACTTTACTTGAGTGCGGATACGATCAAAGATTATCGCAAAGCTTTGATGCGTAAATTTCAGGCAAGAAATTCGCCACATCTTGTGAAGCTTGGGATGCAGTACAATTTCATTTCCCAATAAAAACAAAAACGGGAAGCATACGCTCCCCGTTAGCCTTTTTCGGCGAAATAATATAGATACCAACCTATTATAAATCTTCTGGAAAAAATAGAAGCGTTTGTGATTTCAATCTATTTTGAAATCACAAACTGCTATTCTAATCGTCCTGTTTATCTTTTCTTTAGGTGATCGAAGTACTGCATGAGTTCCACTTCCGTGTGGAAAAGTACTTCTCTCGGCTTGCTACCATTGGTGTCTCCAACGATGCCGAGTGCGTGCATTTGATCCATGATCCTTCCAGCTCTGTTGTAGCCAAGCTGAAGTTTTCTCTGGATCATTGATGTACTACCATGTTGATTTGCGACCACAAGTCTTGCTGCATCTTCAAACATAGAATCAAGGTCTGACCATTTGAGGTTACCTCCATCGTTTGAAATGTTTCCTTCTTCTGCCACTTCCGGAAGATAGTATGGTTCCGGGTAGCATTGTTGTGCATCAATATGATCTATCACGCGTTCTACTTCTGGTGTGTCAACAAATGCACATTGGATTCTGACAAGATCTGCCCCAATGCTAAACAACATATCTCCCATACCTACAAGTTGTTCTGCTCCTTTGTGATCAAGAATGGTTCTTGAATCCACCTGAGAAGTAACTTTATAAGATACCCTTGCCGGGAAATTGGCTTTGATCATACCCGTAATGATATTGGTCGTCGGACGTTGCGTCGCGATGATCAAGTGAATACCGATGGCTCTCGAAAGCTGAGCCAATCTTGCGATTGGTAATTCTATTTCTTTACCAGCAGTCATGATCAAATCTGCAAACTCGTCAATAACCAAAACAATGTACGGCATATACTTATGTCCGTTATTCGGATTCAATTGTCTTTCGACGAATTTCTTGTTGTATTCTTTGATGTTTCTTACCCTCGCTTTCTTCAGCAGGTCATATCGTGAATCCATTTCAATAGTCAATGAATTCAAGGTATGGATTGCTTTGGTTGTATCAGTGATGATTGGTTCTTCTTGATCAGGCAAGAAGCTTAGGAAGTGTTTGTCCAGTTTTGAATAAGGGAAAAGCTCTACTTTCTTTGGATCAATCATCACAATCTTCACCTTACTCGGGTGCTGCTTGTACAACAGAGACATGAGGATTGTATTGATACCAACCGACTTACCCTGACCCGTTGCACCGGCAATCAGTAGGTGAGGCATCTTTGCCAAATCGGCAATAAAGATTTCATTTGAAATGGTCTTACCTAATGCCACTGGCAACGCCATCTTTGCCTGAAGGAATTTCTCTGATTTCAACACTTCTTTCAGAGAAACAATGTTTTTCTTTTTATTTGGTACCTCGATACCTATGGTCCCTTTTCCAGGAATTGGTGCGATGATTCTGATACCCAATGCGGCCAAACTCAAGGCAATATCATTTTCAAGATTCTTAATAGACTTGATCTTGGTTCCCGGTTGAGGAATAATCTCATATAAGGTTACTGTCGGCCCGATGGTGGCGCGAATTCCAGTGATTGATATTTTGTAGTGAGACAGGGTTTCTACAATTTGGTTTTTATTGGCCTCTAGTTCTGCCCTATCAATGGTTACTTTTCTGTCTGCATAGTCTTCAAGAAGTTCCAAGTCAGGATATTCATATTCTGATAGGTCTTTGGTCGGGTCGTATGGAGCCAAGGCAGCCAATTCCTCCTCCTCTTGAACAGGTAGAATTTTTACTGGTTCCTTTACTTCTTCTACTGTCTCAAAAGGAAGATCTGGAACACCTGGTTTGGCATCTACAGGAGCTGTATCACCTGTTGTCTCAGGTGCTGAATTTTGTTCTATCTCCACTTCTGCTTCAGCTTGGGTATTGACCATTTCTAACTCAAGAGCTTCAAGTACAGCAGGCTTCTTTCTTGGCTTTGGTACATCAGGTATTTCCATTTGGATTTCTTCTCCGGCTTCTGCAAAGCCTGATGTATTTGTTTTTCTTGCTGCTTCCCTTTCGTCTGGCCAGATGCTTTGGTCATTGCCAGGCTTCCCCTTTGATTCTTCTTGTTCTTTCCCTTGCTGAATTTCAAGGGATTCAAAATATCCGCCTGACAAGGCTGATTTGAAAAAATCAAATTTCGGTAAATTGAATGTTTTGACATCAGGCATTTCCACACCCGCCAAAGCAGGCGAAATGGCAGGATTGATAAACCAAACCGTCGTGCCCATTAATATCAATACGATAAAAAGAAACAATCCCAATCTACCCACGAAATGGGTCATCCATATAAAGATAGAATGGCCGAATACTCCACCCCAACTGAATCCTGAACTTGCGAAAAAGAATTCTAAGACGATGGCGATCAATGCCATGCTCAATATGGTATGAACAGCAAATTTCAAACTTGATGAAAGTGGATTCTTCTTGAGAAGGTCAAGCCCGAGTTTAACAAGGATCAAAACCACTCCAAAAGAAGCAATCCCAAATCCCCAATAAAAGAATGAATTGGATACTATTGCGCCAAATCTTCCTAGCCAGTTATCTACTGTCACTTCTCCATTGAACAATATGCCCCAGGAGTGTTGCAAGACTTTATCCTGATCAGTTGTCCAGGTAAAAAAGTAGGATATAAAAGCTATGGTGAGATAAAGTGCGAGAAATAGACAAAAGATTCCCGTAATTTTATGGAATCGCTCGTCCTTAAGAAATTTAGCAAAGCCCTTCTTTTTGGCCTTTCGTTTCTTTGCCATTATAATCGATTTTTGGTATCTGCTGCTAAGGTATAGCTTTCAAAACATATTACAAAAATATATAATATGTTTTTAGTTGATTGCGGTTGATTTAATATGCTTCTCCTTAGTTTTGAGATTAGATTCTGCCAGGATAAATCAAAAATTCGTCAATCTTCATTCGTACTTCGTAATTCATATAAGTTCTCTAAGTGAGCACAGCGAACGTTCTCTTTTCTCGCAGTGAGCGAGGCGAACGGTCTCGCTTCTCCAGAGAGTGAAACGAACGATAACATTTCACAGAGTTGCACTGAGAAGCACAGAGGATCACAGAGATTAGATTCTGCCAGGATAAATCAAAAATTCGTCAATCTTCATTCGTACTTC
>JAHDDD010000326.1 GCA_020629535.1 Saprospiraceae bacterium | reverse complement strand
GCATTGAGTGCTACTTTGTCTCCATTTTTGTAAGGTTCAAGATCTGCCGCTTCCAAATCATTGATAGCCGCAATCTCGAAAAATCTTTCTGTAAAATGTTGAGAGTAATTGTCTTCATGAGCAGAGTAGACAATTTTTGAATTTTCGAATACTGGATCATGATTGTACACTTTTTTAAGAAAAAGTGGCACCAAACTGGTAAACCAACCATTGCAATGAATGAGGTTTGGAGGCCAGCCAAATTTTTTGACTGTTTCAATGACACCTTTGCAAAAGAAGACCATTCTGTCTTGATTGTCTTCGAATGGTTTTTCATTGGCATCATCGAAGATGAATTTTCTCTTGAAAAACTCTTCATTATCCAAAAAGTAAACCTGTAACCTTGTCCCTGGTAAAGAGGCAACTTTGATAATCAATGGAAAATCATCGTCATCCACAATGATATTCATACCAGAAAGCCTGACAACTTCATGTAGTCGATGTCTTCTTTCATTGATCATACCATATTTTGGCATCAATACCCTGATTTCATTTCCTCCTCCGTTGATGTGAGGTGCGAGACCTCTAACTTTTTCTGAAATGGAAGAAAGTGCGGTGTAAGGGTTCATTTCTTGCGTCACAAATAGTATACGCTTGTTATCCATAAATAACTTTTATCCGGTTCAAAGGACTGCAAAGTTAAAAAAACATTGCTATAATCCCTCAAATACCGTGTATAAACCCTATGATTATCAATAAGTTCCGTAAAATCGAGCTTTCATTGCTCGAAATGATGCTACTTATCCGCTTGTGGCCATTTGCATCAATTGGGCACAAAAGATGGCGCCATATGTCCCTAAAGCGTATCCTAATACAGCCATGAGTACCCCCACAGGAGCTAAGGCTGTATCAAAAGCAGATGCTACTATTGGAGCAGATGCCGCTCCACCTACATTGGCTTGACTCCCGACTGCAACAAAGAAGAAAGGTGCTCGGATAAGCTTTGCGACCACAATTAATAGAATTACATGAACCAGCATCCAAATCAGTCCTACGGCGAACAAACCAAGATTATCAAAGACCTCTCTTAAGTTCATTTTCATGCCAATGGTGACGACAAGGATATAGATGAATATGCCGCCCCATCTTGAAGCACCAATACCTTCAAATTCTCTAGCCTTAGTGAATGATGCTGCCAAACCAATAGTGGTTGAAATGACAATCAGCCAAAAGAAATGAGACATTAAAGAACTCAACCCATTTTCTACGAGAGAACCAGGAGAATATCTTTCATTTCCTGCATCATCCAAGCCGAGCAAAACTTTGGTAGACTCATTATAATCTGAAAAGTATGGACCCATGACATCAGCTCCCCAATGTGCCAATGCTACACCACCAAAAGCGATAGCGAACATTATAAAAAGTGAAGTTGTATCTGGCATTCTTGAAACACTCGCTCTATATGATTTGACCTTTTCTTTCAATTCTGTGATGGCAGTATTATCAGCCTTTAATATTTTATCAAGTTTATCTGAGATATTAGCTCCATACAAAAGAAAGCCCATCCAAATATTTGCTACAATGACATCAATCACAATCATACTACCAAACAAATTGTCAGACACTTCATAGATTTCTTTCATGGCGGTTTGATTCGCTCCTCCTCCGATCCAACTTCCAGCAACGGTGCTCAAACCTTGCCATACATCTTCAGGATTTGTACCTAAAAGACCTGGAGCAACATACGATGTAATAATCAATGCTATGGGTCCACCAATGATGATGCCAATGGTGGCAGTGAAAAACATGATCAATGATTTTGGTCCAAGATTGACCAATGATTTAAAGTCAATGCTTATGCAGAATAGAATCAGACCTGCAGGTAGCAGGTATCTAGAAGCGACAAAATAAAGATCAGATTCTTTGCCAGAAATCAATCCCAAAGGCCAATTAAAAAAAGCAGGAATGAAATAGCAAAGCAAAAGTGCCGGTACGAATCTGTAAAACTTTTTCCAAGCAGGATTATCTAAATGTGAAGTATAAAATATAACTGCAAGTATGGTGATCAAAATACCAAACACGATGGCATCATTGCTAAAGAAGGGTTTCGCTTCAAGGAAAAACATAGTATTGAAATTAAAGCGATAAGATAAACATAATAAGTGGTTCATTTATCTCAAATAGATTCATCTGTTTTTCTTAGATTATGATTTTTTCAAAAAGCCAATTAAGCTTGTTTCCGGATTTTAATATCTATAGTGCCCCCATTCTTTTTCTATCCCTTCAAGGATTGTTCTTTGCAGGTTTATTGCTATTTAGATTTTTCAAAGAAA
This sequence comes from Saprospiraceae bacterium, assembly GCA_020629535.1. GTDB lineage: Bacteria > Bacteroidota > Bacteroidia > Chitinophagales > Saprospiraceae > JAHDBF01. Next base: position 2,429 of record JAHDDD010000326.1, on the reverse strand, counting down.
AGGAACTACATCAATTATTCATTGGACTGATTTTATTGATCACTTGTTATCACCAAACATCATATGTGCTTGGATTTATGGGTTGGTATGACACATATAAAACCACCAAGATTAATTATTTTTTGATAGATATGAGTTTGGCCTTGGCTCCATTGATTTACCTTTTCATTAGATCGATTTCAACAGCCGCAGTCGGCTTTCAAAAACGAGAATTACTTCATTTCATCCCTTTCATCATTTTGGTTTTTATAAAAATTGGAATCTATCTTTTTGATAGTCATCAAGATGGCTTTGACTCTGTTCAAAATGGCTGGTCAGTCGTCAATGTACAATGGAAATATCTTGACCCTTTATTGGTCATGGTTAGTATAGTTCAAATGGTGGTATATCTTGTTCTTTCTTTTCAAATGTTTTTAAATTACAGAGAGAAGATCAGGCAATTTTTTTCTAATGCTTTTAAGCATGAACTCAATTGGCTTTTCATCTTTCTGGTAGTTTACACAGTTCTATTTACTTATCAGTCGCTTCAAATCTTTGTCAATTTTTTTGTCAAAGATCTTAGTTGGCGACAAGAATGGTGGTATTATTTCTTCACCGGATTGGTCATCATTTGGGTAGGTATGAAATCATATTTTACTGATCTGGGTGAATTGAAAAATACTGATCTTGAAGAATATCTCTCATCCTCAGAATTAAGACATCTTACATCGGTTAACAACGATTTTAAAAAAACAGGTTCAAATAATTCTGAGAAGCTTAAATCTATAGAGTTGTTTATGAATTCCGAACGACCATTCCTTGATCCACAATTGAATTTGGTTAGCTTGTCGAAGCAGCTAAAAATGACACGTGAAGAATTGTCTGAAATTGTCAACAATGATTTTGGTTTCCGATTCAACGATTTTATCAACAGATACCGGGTAGATGAATTTAAGTCAAGGGTTAGAAATGGTGATCATCAATCGCTTTCCTTACTAGGACTCGCATTTGAATGTGGCTTTAACAGTAAAACTACTTTCAACAGGACATTTAAAAAACACGAAAACAGCTCCCCCACTCAATACATACAAAGTCTTGATTCATAAGGAATTACACAAATTGCTCCTACCTTTATGATAATATGAAACCTACTTTTAATAAACTGGAACGAACCATTTATTGACTCAACTCATATTTGATCAAAATTCAAAAAGTTATGAAGTGTATCAATAGATCAAATTCGAAATGGAATTATAATTTCTTCTTTTGTTTGGTCCTTATCATAGGAACGATGACCAGTTCTATATCTCAGCCACAAAATCTAAGCCTAGAATTAGAAGCCCAAGGGATTTCAAATATTGAAAACGTTGAAGTATACGGAAGCCATGCCCCACTTAGCTGGGATAAGCCATTGTCGTTGGAGACCACAGATGAGGAGGGCATCTACAGTATCAATATATCATTTTCATCTCCACCAAAAAGAGTGAAATTCAAATTCGCGGTTGATAATCAGATCGAACTTATTGGAAGCGATCCAAGGGAAATTAGATTTCCTAACGAGGCATTGACCAATCGGTATGTATTCAATGAATATGAAAAATTAAATAAAGATGAAATTAATAACATAGTCTTCACAGAAGACGAAATTCATGAAGATATTCAACTGCTAGGTGAAATCCTTCAGTATATTCATCCCAATATTTATAAATATCGAGATAGCATCACGTTTCAAAAGGATATTGAATTATTACAGAATGATATTCAAAGTAACCCATCGCTTGTATGTGCTTATGCATCTATTTCTTCCTTTCTTGCCAACATTAAATGTAGCCATACATTCACAAATCCTTGGAACCAATCGAAGCAAATTGAACAAGCCATATTTCACCAAGATGACAAATTACCTTTTACCTTTTCTAGGATAGGGGAGCGGATTTTTGTAGATCGAAATGTATCAGAAAAGACTCTTAAAAAAGGATCTGAGATCATTAAGATCAACAATATTGAAGTTCAGCAAATAATGGAGAGGCTCTCAAAATTCGTCACTTCAGATGGGAACAATTATGCAAAGAAGTTAGACCGAATAACCCTTACGGGAAATGCTAAATTTGAATTGTTTGATATATTTTTTCCACTAGTCTTTGGCAGCCATTCATCTTTTGACATTGAATATAAAGATCCTCTGGCACAGGAAGTGAAGCGTGTGACCATCAATGCCATTTCAAAAACAGATCGATCCATGAAGTTGTCAAATATGTATGGTGAATCACAAAGTTCTCTGGAGGATTGTTGGAGTTTTCGGGTTCTAAACAGCGAATTGGCTCATTTAAAAATATTCTTTAATGCGGAAAATCTTCCTTCAAAATTCACAAATCAGCTCTGTTGCACAAAACAAGTCTCTCAGCGAGCAACGCGAGCGGTCTCCCGAATGCAATGAACGATCTCGCAGT
>JAHDDD010000325.1 GCA_020629535.1 Saprospiraceae bacterium | reverse complement strand
TTTCACAATACGCATACAACCAAAGAGTCTGCAGCTAAAACAGTAGCAGGCATTCCAATCAAAAGAGCTGGAAGTGCCGATGATGTTGCAAGGGCAGTTTTGTTCCTTGCATCAGAATATGATGGTTTTATTACCGGTGCTACCCTTGATATCAATGGTGGATCGTACAACATGTAAGTACAATCAAAACAAATAGAAATGAAAAGTCTGATTAAATTTCTAATGTCTTTTGGCCCTGGTATTTTTGCAATTGGCTATACTATTGGTACAGGAAGTGTAACAGCCATGATCGTGGCTGGCAATGATTTTGGCATGGACTTACTTTGGGTCCTGTTCTTTTCATGTCTTTTCTCTGGTGTCTTGATTTATGTGTCAGGTAGCTATTATCTGTCCACAGGTGAGACCGCGTTATATGCAGTAAAAAAGCATTTGCCATTGGGTAAGTTTCTCGCCATTTCCATTTTGATAATGGTCGGAATTGGTCAATGGAATTCACTTATTGGAATATTAGGAATCACTTCAAATGTCATCTTTGAAATTCTGTCTTTGAACGTTCCTGGTATTGATCAACACAAATATTTTGTGGTTTTAGGGATTGCAATTCTTATTATTGGAATTTTTTATTTTCTCTTAATCAAAGGCAATTACAATCTATTCGAAAGAGTCCTTGCGCTTTTTGTCTCCATGATGGGCTTATCTTTTTTGTTTACACTTTTCTTTGTTTTACCTCAGCCTACAGAAGTAATTTTAGGATTGGTTCCAAAGATTCCTGAAGTTGAAGGTGCTGGTATTTTAGTTGCCGCTTTTGTGGGTACTACCATGGCAGCTGCTACGTTTTTATCTCGTCCATTATTTATTCAGGGAAAAGGTTGGACAAAAGAAGATTATACTACCCAACGAAATGATTCCATCGTTGCCGCCTTGCTGATCTTTATAATCAGTGGGTCAATCATGGCAGTGGCAAGTGGAAGTCTTTATGGCAATGGACATGAAATAACACACGTTTTAGACATGTCAAAGGCTCTGGAACCTTCTGTCGGAAAGTTGGCTGTAACTATATTTTTTGCAGGAACTTTGAGTGCTGGTCTTTCGAGTATTTTTCCTTGTTTGATGATAGTCCCATTAATGATAGGTGATTACAATTCAGGTGAATTAGATGTAAAGTCAAACAATTTTAAAATCATTACTGGTATAGCAAGTGTACTAGCATTAACAGTACCAATATTCGGTTTTAATCCGATCAAAGGTCAAATCTTCACACAAGTCTTCAATGTTTTTGGGCTCCCTTTGGTTGTATTAAGTTTTCTTGTTTTATGGAATAGGAAGAACGTAGGATTGCCAAATAAAAGGCTTGTTACAAACATAATAATGTTGGCTGCACTAATATTTTCATTGATCATCATGATCAATGGACTGAAAGATATTTTTGGATAACCACCTCATCTTAGAAATAATTTATTGACCCTTTCGAAGATATTTCATCTTGATAATCAAGGAGAAGTGAGTTTTCAGCGCTAGTTCAAGTTTTTTAGTATTCCAATTTATAGAGTGAACATTATCCAATTGCCTTAATTTTTTATTGCCATTGAAAGGATATGTAATCATTTATTTTCCATAAATAATATTTTTAACTACATTTGGTTAACCAATAATTGGTCAACCAATTTGTTGAATCATTATGCTTGATAACTTAAACAAAATCCAACTCGAGAATCCGGTAGACTTGATTATTTCTCAAATCAGACATTTAATCAGTTCCGGACATATCAGTCCTGGTGAAAAGCTTCCTCCAGAACGAAAACTTGCTGAGCATCTTGGTGTTAGCCGAGGACAAGTGAGAGAAGCCATAAATAAACTTCAATTTTATGGAATTCTCAAAGTGATTCCTCAGAGTGGAACCATTGTGGCAGGTCTTGGAATCACAGCCATTGAAGGCCTTATTACAGACATTTTGAAAATTGAACAAGCTGATTTTAAATCACTGGTTGACACCAGAGTGCTGCTTGAAAAAGAAGCCGCAAGACTTGCCGCAATCCGCAGAACCCCAGATGACTTGGTCGAATTGAATACAGCATTGAATCATTACGAAACGAAATTAAAAAGAGGTGAGCAAGCTGTAGAGGAAGATCTTTTATTCCATATTAAAATTGCAGAGGCAAGTAAAAACTCTGTTCTCAAATCTTTGATGTTGATAATTACACCAGACATCGTGAAAAGCTTCATTAATCTTAAGGTGTGTGACGAAGGGAAGAATCGGAAAACCATTGATGAGCATAGAAATATTCTGAAGCAAATTTCAGATCAAAATTCCCAAGGTGCATTTAATGCCATGGACCATCATTTACAAGACATAATAGGGTTTAGTAAAAGTTACGATCCTAAAAAATAGGAGAAAGCTGCCACTTTCTCCCAATAAAAAATTTGTTCAACCAATGAAAAAACTTCATTAATCATGCGTAAAACTATGAAATATTGGCTTTTTAATAAGGCCAGTATAACTTTATATTTGGGCTTATTGCTCGCCCAATTCTCCTTTGGTCAAGTTACTGGGACTCTCAGTGATGAGACTGGAGCGCCCTTGATAGGTGCAAATGTTATGATACAAGGCACTGATGTGGGGACAATCACAGATATTGATGGAAACTTTAGCATTGATGCTTCACAAGGTGATGTATTGGTCGTAAGCTATGTTGGCTATCAAGATCAATTGTTAACAGTAGATGGTAATGCCATCAATTTTGCAATGTCACCTGACTCACAAACCCTCGATGAAGTACTTGTGATAGGATATGGTACAAGAAAAAAATCACATGTAACGGGTGCCATCTCTCAAGTGGAAGGTCGAGATATTGCCGCCATCCAAGCAAATAGGGTCGACGATGCTATTGCCGGTAAACTGGCAGGTGTTCTCATACAAAATCAAGACGGTGCCCCCGGAGCTGATCCCAAAATACAAGTGAGAGCAGCTTCATCTATATCTGGCGATTCCAACCCACTCATCGTGGTGGATGGTTATCCAATCTCGGGAAGTTTGGCCACTGTGAACCCCAATGATATAGAAAGTTTGGAAGTGCTCAAAGATGCAGCTTCCGCAGCCATTTATGGATCAAGAGGTGCTAATGGGGTCATCCTTGTGACCACCAAAAGAGGAAATTCTGCAACACCAACCATTAGTTATAATGGATATGTTAGCACTTCTCACAGATACGTCCAAGACAATATCAATCCCACGGCGGCTGAAATGGTCACTTCCATGGAGCAACTTAGAGACAATGGGTTTGTTGACTTTTCTGCATTTGATATTACAGAGGAAGACGACGAAGGAAATGAAGTTTTGGTAACTCCAGGAGAAGACATCTTTAATTATCGTTTAAATGCTTTCAAAAATTCACCAGACGTCATGGCTGTTGAAGATTGGTTGTTCCAAAATGGAACCAGTACAAGCCACAATCTTGGTATAAATGGAGGTACTGATGATATTAACTACTACGCTTCAGTTGGGTATCTTAATACACAAGGAGTAGTAAGAACACAAGCATTCGAAAGAGTCAATGCTAGATTAAATTTAGATGCTAATATTGGTGCAAGATTTAAGACTGGCCTAAACTTGAATGGATTCCTTGGAGACAGAGACATTGTTGGCCATGACATGAGAGACTTGCTCCGAGCCTACAGTGTTCATCCGATTTATCATACTGCCGAATCAATTGCATTTGTCCAACAACTGAGCGCACAAGCCGAAAGCTTGGGTCTATCATCTTTTGATTCTGGATTTAGAGGTGGAAGCGACGCACCTTGGGTTAGCAGCATAGATGATCTTGAGCCAGGTATGACAGCACAGGATTGGCAGTATGGAAGAAGTGGAAATGGCATTGGCGGATCAGGTGATGCAGGTCCAGCTACCAAACTGGATAATGTAGATCAATGGCAAAAGACTGTATTTGGAAACTTGAGTACCTACCTACAATTTGCCATTACCAATGATTTGAATATAAAAACAGTATTGGGTGGTGACTTGCGAGATACAAGAGATTTTTTCTGGAGAGGATTAGAATTCGATTCGAGAGCAAGATCTACTCAGACTAGATTACAAGAATCATTGCTAAAGAGATCTTCCATCTTGAGCGAAACAACATTGAATTATGGTGCTAATTTTGGAGGTCATGATATTGGTGCTGTTCTCGGTATTGAATTTCAAAACTTCTTCAATAATGGTATTTCTTTAAGTGGAACCAATGTGCCTTTCGGTCAACCTCAAAACTTTGCACTTTTGGATCCAGCTGATGTCTCCATTTCAGAAAGAGACGAAACCATTGCAAGACAAAGTATTTTTGGTAGGATCAACTATGCTTATGACAATAGATATTTGGCATCTGTGTCTGTTAGAAGAGATGGTGATTCAAGATTTGGAGCCAACAACAAGTATGAAGTTTTCCCTGCGTTTTCATTAGGATGGAATGTGCACAATGAATCATTTTGGAATTCAGAATTAATTTCTGATTTGAAATTGAGGTTTAGCACAGGATCATTGGGTACGACCTCATTCTTAGATGCATACAGCTCACTTAGTTTGCTCAATCCTCAGGCAACTATTTTTGGAACGGGCTTCTTGATTCCGTCTGATGTTGAAAATGCAGATCTAACTTGGCAAACAAATACAGAAACCAATGTCGGTATCAATCTCGGATTTATTCAAAACAGGTTTAGATTGGGTGCCGATTATTACACCTCAGACATTGAGAACATACTCATCAGCCAAAGCGTTTCGG
>JAHDDD010000013.1 GCA_020629535.1 Saprospiraceae bacterium | reverse complement strand
CGTAGTTTGTTGCGTAAGCCATCAAAGTATCTTGCTCAGCTGTTACTACAGGTCCTTCCACATCGACTACTTTAATAATCTGTGTATGATTTACTATATCGCTGGTACACCAATCAAGAATCGTCCATTCTCTAATCACTTTATAAGAGAAATCTCCACAGATTTCTTGTTTGTGATCTTTATAGCTAATGCCAAGATTTCCACAAAGGTCAAGATCACCAAAACATGATTTTGGAGAACCTGTTACGCTCGGATCAGGAAGATCATCAACATTCAACATACTGTTGATTACGTTTCCACTCGCGTCAAAGAATTGAGAACATAGGAATGGTGCATGTGAGATACCATCATAATTAGGTGGTAAATCAAGATCACTTGCAGGGTTCAATCTCTTCAATTCAATTGTCTGTGTACACGTTGAACTTACTCCACTTGATTGACTTTGAACTGTCCACGTTCTTTCAATTACATTTGTATTAAATTCTACGCATTGTGGGCCTACTTCCTCATCCTCCCATGTGGCAATATAAGGTCCACAATTATTGTTTGCTATGTTTATTTCAACCTCGTTTGGTCCAATGGTTGTTACATTGCCGTCAACTGGAAAAGAAAGCCTTCCAGCATTGGCAATCAACTTCATACTGGCCTCACAAACCCTAAAATCATTGATTTCGCTGCAATTTCGGAAGATCAATTTCCATCTTTCATTTCCTGGCGGACCCACAACTGGAGCACCTGCAAATCCACTCAATGGACTTAAAGGTTGAAAGTCACCACAATATGCAGCATTTAATCCTAAACCACAGTTTAGTGGAGATATCAAGTGGTCATGTGTTCTGAATGCATCATCAGTTATTTCTAAATCTGCATCTGATAATGTACATGAATTTCCTGATTTAAAATCAACTATTTTTGTGGTATCAGCCACACCAGGTCCCCCAGGAGATGCCAAAAATACTTCAATCTGATTGATGTTTTCTGCGTCAACATTGAACGATATCTCAGAAACATCATTTATAGTTAATCCAGAATTAGCACTAGAAAAATCAAAGTATACAACTATCTCGCCGGGTATAAATTCTCCATCTGCACCTTCGTCTTGTGCAGCTATACCACCTTCAATACAATTTACTTGCACCAATGGTGGGTCACTATCTGGATCAATTACATCGACAACAGGAGTTCCATCAAAGGACTCACCAATTGCTGAGATTCCTTCCAATACCATGTCACCCGGTTCATATGTTTGAGGACATGCAACCTCTAGGTCAGGACAGGCAAGAATGGCATTTAGTTTATCTTCAACAAGAACAGATCCCCAACATTGTTCGCCTGTAGGAGTAATCACAGAAACATTATACAAACCAGGGTCATCAATTGTAATACCACTACCAGTTGAAGGACCATATCCTTCTACAGTTAATTGATAGAAATTTGTAAAACAACTGTTTTCATTTGTACCTTCCAAAATCATATCCAAAGTGACCGTAGCAGTACATTCAGCATCCATAGTTACTTGCACCTGATCATTACAAGCTATACTCTCTTCCACCCTTATGTAAACTTCGCTCGTGCAACAAGCGCTTGGATTGGAAAGTACATTTCCATCTCCATCCTTTAGAAACAGGTGATACAATACAATGTATCGACCAGGGCCATGTATCAGCTCGACATCAGTTGTAATTTGATTCGGATTCGTTGCAGGATCCTCTACCACCGGCAAGCCTGGTGTACCAGTTGAGCCAAAGTTAAAAGTTATAGGGCTAGAAGATGTTCCTCCTGGACCAACCAAGTTTCCATGTCTTTGGAAAACATACTGCATAACTCTTATCTCATACCCATCATCTGGACATGTCCCAGATACACCAAGATTAGTAGGCAATAAATAATTATGGTCACCCAGACAAGTTGTAGCATCTGGATTGACAGGATTATAAATAAACGACTCCGTATCGGGACAGCCAGAAATTACACAGCTGCTGACGAAATCATCGCAAAATCCTTGACCATTCAAATTAGTCTGCAAAACCATCATCAATGCGAACATTGAGATGAGTTGAGACCAAACTTTCGGTTTTTGTAATAATGCTCTCATGATTAATAAATTTTGAGTTCTTTTCTTTTTCATTTTCCTGTTATACAAATAATTCTGAATTCATCTCTGACACTTATCTTTATAAAAGTTTGTTTTTCAGAGATTTATGCATTAAAACAACTACATATTCGAAGTTTTTTTAATACATAATCCATAAGAAGCAAACATTATACCAAATTGTAATATGTTAGATAGTTGACAAGAAAAACCTAAGCTTCACAGCAGTTTGGAGCAAACCAATCAATCATATCCCTGTAGAATTACATTATCTCACATTTCCGGATATCCCAAAAAATCTATAATTAGTATCATTGCATGAGAATAAATGACTATGCCCATACTCCCGGATGATTATCAATGCGACATTGGACTAGAGATTCATGTTCAGTTAAATTCAGAATCAAAAGCTTTCTGCAGAGACCAGAATAAATTTGGTGTAGAACCAAATACGCAGATAAGTGAAGTCTCTCTGGCCTACCCTGGTACTCTTCCAATGGTTAATAGAGTTCACCTCATCTCAGCTATCAAGTTGGGGACAGCATTGCACTGTGAAATCAATGGTAAATCATTTTTTGATCGGAAAAATTACTTCTATCCAGACCTCACCAAAGGTTATCAAATAACCCAAGATGCAAGACCAATCTGTTTAGGTGGCCATTTTCAATATTTTACCGGTGGAAAAACGAAGAAGATCAGAATCCACCATATACATTGTGAGGAAGATGCGGGAAAATCAATGCATGATCAACATCCCAATTTGAGTTTCCTTGATTACAATAGAGCTGGCACTCCATTACTTGAAATGGTGACAGAACCAGATTTTCACCAACCAGAAGAAGTACATGACTTTATGGATGCTCTTCAAAGGCTCTTGCGATATATTGAAATATCAGATGCTAATATGGAAGAAGGGTCTCTTAGGTGTGATTGTAATATCTCCATCAGACCCAAAACCCAAGTGACACTTGGACAACGTGTGGAAGTAAAGAATATCAATTCAAAGAAATTTGCGCAACAAGCCATCGAATTTGAATTAACGAGACAATTTAAACTACTTCAGGATGGTCAAGATATTGTACAAGAAACAAGACTTTACGATCCTAAGAAAAATGCAACCTTCTCAATGAGAAGCAAGGAGGATGTAAATGACTACAGATATTTCCCTGACCCTGATCTCCAAATGGTCTACATTGAGCAAGCATTGATTAAAAATATTCAAAGCTCTGTTTCACTTACTCCCTGGAATGCTTTTCATGATCTAACGGAGCAGTATGCGTTGACAGAAGTTCAGGCAACCGAATTAACGGCAGAAAAAGCCCGATATGAATATTTTAAATTAAATGAAGATCGTGTTGAAGATAAATCTTCATTCGCGAATTTTATTATTAATACAATATTGCCATATGTGAGTGAAAATGAAATCCATATTTCAGAATACCCTATTCCTTCTTCTTCTATCAATGCTATTTTTACCTTAATTAATGCAAAAGAAATTTCCAGAACTGCAGCCATACAACAACTCATCCCTGCCTTGTATAAAGAACAAAACGCTGAACTTTCTTCCATCATTGATAAATTGGGAATCAGGATTTCAGGTTCGGACAATGAGCTCGAAGAACTGGTAGAAAAAGTTCTAAATGAAAATCCTGACAAGGTAAAGGCCTATCATAAAGGAAAGAAAGGATTAATTGGCTTTTTCATGGGGCAAGCCATGAAAAATTCCAAAGGAAACTTCCTCCCTGATGACTTGAAGAAAATATTCGAAAAACAACTTTCTGAGAATTAAACAATACTAAGCAATTCAGGTTAGAACATGTCTATAAGGCTAACCTTAGTTTAACCTAATCCATGAATTCAGAAAAGACTATTTTACCGCAATTCCCGCTCTCCATTGTCGCTTTCCCAGGCGAAGTTGTAAATCTTCACATCTTTGAACCAAGGTACGTTCAACTAATCAATGAATGTAAAAATACTGGAATGACATTTGGAATTCCTCCATTCAACAATGGTGAAATGTCTTTCTTCGGAACGGAAATGAAGTTAACAGATCTAAGTAAAGTATATCCTGACGGTAAAATGGACATTCGTACGAAAGGAATGCGAGTGTATCAGGTTCACAAGTTTGAAAAACAATTTAAGGATCGATTATATGCTGCCGCTGAGGTAACTTTCTTGAACGACGAACCTGAGTTCGAACTCAAACTAAAGTCTCAAATATTGGATTTGATGACGGAACTATTTGAAATGCTCCAAATTAAAAAATCACTAGAAAAGCTCGCTACTGACTTCGGAAGTTATGCCATTGGACATCATGTTGGATTGAGTCAAGATGAGAAAATTAGATTACTTACCATTCGCTCTGAAAACCAAAGATTGGAATATATTCTCAACCATCTTAAAGATTTCGTTCCATCTGTAAAAAAAGCAGAAACTTTAAAAAAGAGGGCTGCAATGAATGGACATTTCCGAAGTTTGCAGTCGCCTGATTTTTAAAATTCTCTAAACAAAAAAAATGAAATAACGTATATAATATGCGTTATACTTACACTATCGCCCTGATTGAGAATTTGCAATCCTTCAGAAATCAATACTTTGATGCAAAGTCCAGCCTTAGAGAAAAAATATGAGAAACCAACACTTCAGATACAGTTCCAATGTTGGTCAATGCATAATCAATATGAAGTCTGCCCAAGGCAAGTCCTAATCCAACATTTGGCTGCAAAGTAAATCTGGTATTTGATGTATTTACTTCATTGATTATGTTTTGCATATTCCCGATTCCAAATCTAAGGAAGGCCAGTTTGTTATAACCAAGTTCAACACCGAATGTCGGATCCAGTCCAAAACGGTCGGTGGAGAATACACCAGCTTTGGTACCATCTGAAGAAAATCTGAGATCCAATTCTAAAAGGTAACTAAGCTTTCCACTTTCTCCTCCTTTCGCTGCAGCCAAAACGAATTTAGGCAAAGCGATCTCTGTACTTGATACAGGAATATCGTTGCCGGTTGCAGCAAAAACAGCTTTATCTTCTTCAGAAAGGTCAAATGACCATGCATTGACTGTAGTCGTAATGTCTCTAACCATCAATCCAAGTTTGAATCCTTTCACATTATATTGAAGACCACCGTCTAAACCAAAACCCCAGGCATTGCCAAAAGGTCCAATTCTTCTGTGGATAACTTTTGCCGTTACACCGTAACTAAGACCTAGCTTATCCAAGGCTTTTCCAAATGAAGCCATAATGGCATAGTCGGCTGCAGAGAATTCAAAAACTTGATTGTAATCGATAGACCCATCAGGACCAACCAAACTAAGCGTATTTGGAATACCATCAATGCCCATTCTGATAGCAGTCAATGATCCAACTGATCTATTGCTTCCATCTTTCAATGTCTTTGCAATTCCTATGTAATCATATCCAGCTATTCCTCCAAACCAAGATGCATGCATTGCACTTACTTGAAGTGGATCCTCAATCCCTGTAAGACCTGCCGGATTCCAATAGGCAGCTGTAACATCATCAACAGATGCAGCAACACTACCGAACATTCCATGAGCATCCGCGCCCACTCCAATATTCAGAAATTCATTGACAAATTTGGGAGCTCTTTGTGATTGTCCGATTTGAAGAAATGCACAAAAGAAAAAGGCGCATAGAGATACCTTGAGTAATTTCATTTTTAGACCAGTTTTAAAGCTTGAATTCTCAGAATGGGATGGGTGTAAAAAATTCTGGTGCGTCAAAGATAAACTATAGTTGGTTGATTTCACAATTTTCAAAACGATCAAAGTACATCATTATTATACCTTTGAGTATAAATGACACTTCAATGTTAAGAAATATATTAGGAGGACTGCTAGGATTCGCCATTGGTATATTTTCTGTTGGCTTTTTAGGCAAGATGAGTCAGCGTGTTTATCCTCCTCCAAAATTTATGGATATAGAAGACAAAGATGCAATGGCTGAATTTGCAGCTAATATGCCTACTAAAGCACTTGCGATCATCCTTTTGTCTCATTTTGTAGGAACATTTCTTGCGGCCTTCATTTCTTCTAGAATTGCATCTAAAAATAAGTTCTTTTTAGGGTTGATAACAGGTCTGGTTATTCTGATTGCAGCTGCTACAATTATTTTAACCATGCGACATGCTATTTACATATCAATACTTGATATCTTTTTAAGTATCGTTGGATTATACCTGGGGGCAAGGTTGGGGAGTGCTCAAGAAGTGGTGATGGACCTTTGATCGATCACATCACATTGCTGAAGTTGAGTATATTGCCCATTTCATAACAGACCCTACATCGTGGCTCATACTTGTCTTTTTCTCCCAATACAACAGTCTCTTGTTCTTCAGAGAGTCGATAAGAATGTGTGGCAAGGTTTCCACAATGAGGACAAATGGCATGTACTTTCGTAATATATTCAGCTACTGCCAATAATCCTGGCATAGGACCAAAAGGCATTCCACGAAAATCCATATCAAGTCCAGCAACTATGACTCTTTTACCCTTCAATGCCAATTGTTGAGAAACAGCTATCAAATCTTCATCAAAGAATTGTGCCTCATCAATTCCTACAACATTTATTTCTGAAACAAACTCAAATATCTCCTTGCAAGATGCGACCGGAATAGACTTGATTGAATTCTCATCGTGAGAAACTACTTGTTCGTCATCGTATCTCGTGTCCTTCTTGGGTTTGAAAATCTCGACCTGCTGATTAGCATACTTGGCTCTTTTAAGCCTTCTGATCAATTCTTCTGTTTTACCTGAAAACATAGAACCACAAATCACTTCAATCCATCCACTCCGTTGTGCCTTGAAATTTGGTTCTAAAAACATATTTGCAGGTCTGTTATTATCGAGTGAACAAATATCTGATTTTCCATTGACACATTAAGAAAAATCATAATAATTCGGTGATGATAATTTATGTTTGGCCCTATGAGATTGCAACTTTGCTTGCAATGCCCTCTCTTTTCCCTTATTGTAATATATTTGATGGAGCCAATTTTGCGTTCAAGCTATTCAAAACAACAATATGAACATCACTGAATCTAATAAACACTTCAATAAATTATCTTCTTTTTATAAGAGTGTGTCTTCTGATGGAGAAATCAACAGCATTGAAATGGATTTGTTAAAATCTTATGTGCTTAAGTTTTATGAATCATTGACATCTGGAGAAACCAGCGCCGGGACCAATGTAAAAGCCCAAACAAAAAAGGTGGAAGCGGTTCCTGTCAAAGCTACACCAGAGCCCGTAATTGAGAAACCAAAACCTGCTGCTGCTCCTCCTGCTGAACCTAGAGGTAATGCGGTATCAGATACTCCAAAAGCAAAACCTGCTACTATTAGCAGAGAAATGAAATCTCTTTTTGAGATTGAAAAAGGAAAAGAAATTTCAGATAAACTTTCCATCAGCAAGATCAATGATATTGGCAAGTCAATGAGCATTAATGAAAAGATGTTTACAATAACTGAGCTATTCGGAGGAAACCAAACCGACTTCGACGGTGTTATTTCAAAACTTAATGGCTTAAGCTCTTATCAGGAAGCCCAAACATTTCTTGCAGAAAATGTTGTTAATCAAAACTCCTGGTTGGACGAAAGCAAAGTAAAAAAGGCAAAGACCTTTCTAAAATTGGTTTATAGGAGATACATTTAATGGAATCACAAGCTCAAGTCAAACACATAATTAATGTCTTTAAGTTTTCAGGAGCTTGTGTATTATTGCTTTGGTCAGTCCATATAGTTAGTCTGATTACCGATTACAGATTTGCTAGCTTTGGTATTTATCCACGTACTTTAGATGGACTGAAAGGAATCATATTCGCCCCTCTTGTCCATAGTGACTTAGAACATTTGTTTTCTAACACCTTTCCATTTTTTGTATTGACAGGAGTCATCTATTTCTTTTACAAAAAGGTAGCAATTCCTTCATTCATTATCATTTATATACTCACCGGTTTGGTAGTGTGGCTTTTTGCGCGACCCGTATATCATATCGGTGCTAGTGGAGTTGTATATGGTTTGATGAGTTTCATTTTATTCTCTGGAATCTTTCGGAGGAATTTAAAATCAATCGCCTTAGCTCTTGCAGTTACTGTTTTATATAGTGGATATTTTTATGGACTTGTACCTCTGGAGAATGGTGTTTCGTGGGAAAGTCATTTGTTTGGAGCTTTGGTTGGTGTACTCGTCGCTTTTGTATTTAAAAGCGTCATCGAAGAAGATGAAATTTCTCCTCCAGGGTTTGAGGAAGAAGAGAAAGTACATTTTCTTCCAAGAGATACTTTCGATAAAACATTAAGAGAAAGGGAACTAGAAAACCTCTCAGATTGGAGTAATCAGCAAGAGTTTTGAGGTAAAAATTTTATGAAGTATTCTTCCCAAATTCTTCCATTGCTTTTCTCACACTTCCATGTTGTAGTAATAGTTCTTTGGCCTTCGCATATTCCAGACCGGTAAATTGAGAAACAAGATTGGTTCCTCGGTCTACCAATTTGTTATTCGCGATTTGCATATCGATCATTTTGTTGTCGTAAACAAAGCCAAGCTTAATCATTACACTGGTAGAAATCATATTCAAAATCATCTTTTGGGCTGTACCGGATTTCATCCTTGTACTCCCCGTCAAAAATTCCGGTCCAACTACGACTTCGATTGTGTGATCAGCATGACTTGCCAATGGCGTCCCTTCATTGCAAGTAATGCAACCAGTCTTAATTCCTTTTGATCTACAATCTTTTAATCCACCAACCACATAAGGTGTAGTTCCTGATGCTGCTATTCCGACCACAAAATCCTGCGGACTGATATCATACACTTGAAGATCTTTCCAACACTGGTTCTCATCGTCTTCTGCAAACTCTACAGACTTTCTTATTGCTACATCTCCTCCTGCCATGATTCCAATCACACGACCATGAGGCACACCGAATGTGGGTGGACATTCAGATGCATCGACGACACCTAATCTTCCACTCGTTCCAGCACCAACATAAAATAACCTACCACCACCTTCCATTTGTACGTGTACCGCACTTGCAAGTGATTCGATGCTGGAGAGTTGTTCCTTTACAGCAAAAGCAACTTTTTGGTCCTCTTCGTTGATATGATGTATTATTTCCGAAAATGACATTTTTTCTAAATGTCTGTATTCAGAACTTTTCTCTGTATGTCTGGTTATTTTACTCACAGTTCTTAAAGTGATTATTGGCTTTCCTATCTTGAATTATTTTCATTTCTTTTGTGAAAATTTCATTGCATGATACAAAGAATTCAATCCATATTTTATCTGTTAGCAGCATTATGTTCAGGTGGGCTATTTTATTTCCCATTTGCTACGAGCAACAAGTCCGCTTCTCCATTTATGGAAGATCAAATATTCAATGTACATGATCACATTGCGATTTTGATCATCGCTGGATTGGCCATTCTCTTACCGCTGGTCGCAATTTTTCTATTTAAGAAGAGACCAGTACAAATCAGAATGGGCATATTCACAATCATAATGGCAGTTTTGACTGTTGCCATAGCAGCTTTATTGTTCATGAATGCCGGTCAGGAGATGTTAGATTCTGTGCAGGTCGATGATGGTATCGGATTGTATCTGCCTCTTGGCACTATCATTTTTGCAGCACTAGCAAATCGCTTCGTCAAAAAAGACGAAACCGTTGTACAATCAATGGACAGATTGAGGTAAATAAAAAAGCCTGTCTTTTGTAGACAGGCTTCTATGAACATATGTAAAATTACTTTCTACTCTTGTCGAGGCTTAGCTGAATAGTTTACTTTCAACTGATTCGATTTTCTCAATTGTGTCTTTACGTCCGTTACAATTCCCATGGTCACTTTGCCATCTACCCTTAGAGAAGAGTTGATTGATGTTTGTTGACTTTCTGCAATTGTCGAGCGGTGTTTTTCCAAAAACAATGGTATATCTGCCAGATCGGCAAATTTGTCGTCAAGCTGAATTCTTGGTTTTGTACCATAAGTGGCCTGGTATTTTTCAACTGGCTTACCTATGTAAATGTAGTTTACCAAAGATTTCTTTTCAAGTTTTGTCAATTCAGTGGCCTGTGGCACATTCACATCTACTTTAAGAGTTGAATCTCTCAGTACAGTAACAACCATAAAGAAAAACAGCAACATGAATATGATATCAGGTAACGATGCTGTTGAGATGGCTGGTGTGGCTTTACCTCTTTTCTTTTGAAATTTAGACATAGAATTTATTTTTCTTCTCCGAAATCAGTTGGTTCAGCTTCCGATAAGATCAACGGGATCGCTTGAATGATCTGCTTCCTGTTGTCCCTTGATAAAAATGCGAAATCTTTCTGGAATCTCCTTTGAGACTCTGCATTACGCAGTTCTGTATACGCTGCTTTTAGTTCATTATATACCTCCAGATAAGTTCCGTACTCTGTTCCACGGTCATTTCTTAATGAGATGATCGCCTTCTGCGGAGACTCTGCCATATCTTCTCTATTGTTTGGATTGGCAATAAACTCCTTTGCATTTTCTCTGAGTTGCTTGATATCAGCTGGTTCGCCTCTTACCAACAATTCATTGTTGGCATTTACAAGCACAGAGTAAACGTTTCTCTTATTCAATTTTTCCGTTTCCGGATCGTCTTCAGACCATGGTGGTAGCCTTACTAATACTCCTTTGTCAACATCAATGGTTGTTGTTACTAAGAAGAAGATCAATAGCAAGAATGCTATGTCTGCCATTGATCCGGCATTGATTTCATTTGATAATCTGTCTCTTGAACTTTTTCTAGCCATTATTGGAAAAGACTTCTGATTAAAGAAATAATTGCCAGTACCGTCGCTGCAGCCGTCAAGGCCAAGGTGGTTTTTATACCTCCTGATATCACCTTACTGGCAGTTTCGCCAATTCCAAATTTACCATGTAATTCTCCAAGTTTTCCAGCAGTTTCAGGGGTTGCCATTGAATAAAAAATCAAAAACAAAACCAATACTACTGCCAAACCTACGATCACCTTCAATGATCCCTTAGGATTTGAAATCAATTGCATCAAGCCAAAAAATACTGCTGCCACAAGGCAAATCACAACCATGGCTATAGGCAATGAAAGTGGAATATTGAAGAAATCAAAAGTATTTTCAGTACCTGCCTTCAAGACAGCATTCAAGTCGGTGCCCAAATCATAATTACTATTTGCCAAGCCCATATTGATAACAAGCAAAGAAATAATAATAAATAGGGTACCTAGAATGAACGCGCCAGCAGTTCCGTTTCTAAGTAATAGGTTATATAATGATTTCATTATTTATTCAAGTTTATTTTGAAAACATTATTTCTAGCCATCACATCTACCAATCCAATAGAAGCATCTTCCATTCTGTTTACAATGCCATCGATTTTTGATACGATATAGTTGTAAAAGATTTGTAGGATAATAGCCACAATCAAACCGAATACAGTTGTCAAAAGTGCCACCTTGATACCTCCGGCAACAACTGATGGTGAAAGGTCACCCACTGTTTCAATTCTATCAAATGCCTGAATCATACCGATTACCGTTCCCATAAACCCAAGCATTGGGGCAATGGCGATAAACAATGAAATCCAAACCAATCCTTTTTCCAAAAGACCCATTTGAACAGAACCATAAGAAACAATGGCTTTTTCTGCCGCTTCTGGTCCTCCATGTGCATTTTTCAATCCTTCATACAATACGCTGGCAGTAGGTCCAGGAGTAGATCTCGCTACTTCTTTCGCCCCTTCAAGGTCTCCGTCTGCCAATCTTGACTCAATGTTGCTCAACAATTTATCTGTATTTGTCGTCGCAATATTCAATGTTATAATTCTTTCTATACAAAATGCCAATCCAAGGATCAGACAAATAAGTACGAGAATCATGAATCTCCAGTCCCCTTCAATGAATTTTTCCTTCAACAATTGGAATCCGGATGAGCCGGCTTCAGCATCTTGTGCTAACAATTCAGGTGCTCCAAAAAATGCCAAACAAAAGAAGAGTAAACAGAAAGCAAGTAATTTTCGCATAGTTCCTATGGTTTTCACGTTTAAATGTTCAAAAAATGAATTTTCATTAAAGCCCTAAATTAGAAATTATTGTAAAAGTTACCTTAGCCAATATTATATATTTTATTTCTTGATATGAATTATTATTTCTACTGTTTCAGATGCGATTTAAACCAATTTTTGGTGGAAACTTTTGCCAATTTTATTTTATCATACAACATTATGTCTTCTTCGAGATAAACTTCAACCAATCATTTCTCAAATGAATCATCAAAAAGTACCATTATTATTTCTCTGTGCAATCGGTTTTTTCTTCGCTTCCTGCAATCGTGATTGCGAAAACGAACGCATCGGAGAAACTGACTACGCCCCCGAAACCATTGACCATATTCAATATACCGAAGGACAATCAGTGTGTTTTGAGCATGAAAATGAAACGTTAGAATTTGAAGTAACACTTGAACCCAATCTCACATCTAGACTCTGCACAAGGGTCATTTGCAGACCATCCAATATACAAGACTCCAATGGTTGTGAATATATTGAAGCGCCAGCACATTACTTCGTTTTGAGGTCAGAAAACACTTTTCTACACTTTAAAGCAGGTATTGAAGTATATACTCCTGAATCAATGGAATTTTATGATTGGGTAGAAATTGGAATCACTTCAGATTTCGGAAACCTTTTCGGCGGACTGATAACTGCCAGAAATTTTGAGTTTCCTACTATCAACATTTCTAATACCGTATTACAAAATGAATTAAGCATGGATTCTGTATCTCAATTGTACACCATCGCGGATACTTTGGCAGACATTGAGTTGTTCTATGACAAATCTCTTGGTGGTATCACTGCTTTTAATATGGATGGCAAACAATGGTCTTTAAAAGAATAATATCTTTGTAATTCAATAGTTTTGAGTGAATGTTTCAGTTCGAACAAAGCATATTCCTTTACCTGCTTATATTATCGCCAATTATTCTTCTTGTCTTTTATTTACTATTAGCAAGAAGGGATTCTAAAATTGAAAAAATTGGCGATCCTGAAATTGTAAATCGACTTTTTCCCGATTGGTCACGTCAAAAGGAATGGATCAAAACAGGTTTGTTCTCATTTTCGCTATTTTTCTTCTTTATAGGCCAATCCAGGGAACCCGAAAACAAAAAGTAAAAGCAAAAAGCGCCGATATCATCATTGCTCTTGACATATCGCAAAGTATGCTCGCAGATGATATCTCTCCCAACAGAATGGAAAAGGCGAAAAGATTTACTTCTCAATTAATCAAAAACTTAAAAGGAGAAAGGCTAGGACTTATCTTTTTTGCAGGAAGTGCATATCTGCAAATGCCGTTGACCAATGATTATGCTGCAACAGAATTATTCATAAAAAGTGCCAATCCACAACAAGCAGGAACGCAAGGAACAGTCATCGCAGATGCCATAAATTTGTCTCAAAATTTATTTGCGAACGATAGTCCCTATCAAAAAGCATTGGTGTTAATTACAGATGGTGAAAACCATGAGACAGAAGCCATTGAAGCAGCACGTGAGGTCTCTGAGAATGGTACATTTATTTTTACGATCGGTGTAGGAACACAAGAAGGTGCAATGGTTCCATTCGAACAAAACGGACGGCAGGTCTTTAAACAAGATGGTTCTGGCAATCCTGTCAAAAGTAGATTGAATGTTGCCCTTTTGCAAGATATTGCTGACGCCTCCAATGGTAAATTTTATTTGCTAGATGATGGGTTTTCGCTCACAAGAAAGATTGTCAATGATCTCTCTAAAATCGAAAAACAAGATGTAGAGCAACGTTCGTTTACTGACTTCAATAGCTTCTTCCAATATTTTTTAGCCTTCGGTCTAATTTGTTTGATCATTGAATATTTTCTGTCTAACAAAATCAGATCTTCTAAATTTAATTTTAAAGAATGGTTGGGCTTGTAATCAAACATATATCTTTACTATCTCTGTTGTTAACGCTATCTGTATGCGTCAATGCACAAACTAGTCATAAAAGTCTCTTGAGTGGAGACAAAAATTATATGGATGGGGATTTTCAAGGAGCGGAAGAAGATTATAGGAAAGCCCGTGCCTCAGAAAAAGAAATAAAATCATCATTTAACCTTGGTAACTCAGTTTTTCAATTGGAGAGATATGAAGAAGCCATTGACCACTATACGGCTGCGGCACAACTTGCTCCAGATGAAATCAAAAGATCTGATGCCTACTACAATCTTGGAAATGCCTATTTCAAATTTGAAAAATTAGATGAAGCTATAGATGCTTACAAGGAAGCCATCCAAAACAATCAAAACAATGATGATGCGCGATACAATCTGCTTGTAGCAAAACAAATTAAAAAGCAAGCACAGCAACAGCAACAGCAACAACAAGAAAACCAGGAGAATCAGGAAAACCAAGAACAACAAGAAAATCAGGAACAACAACCCGGCGAAAACAATCAGGAAAACCAAGAGCCACAGGAAAACGAAGAGCAACAAGAATCTCAACAAGACTCTACTCAAAATCAAGATATTGAAGAAGAGCCTGCAGGTTTTGATTCAAGTAGACTTGAAAAACAAAGCCTCGATAGTCTTGATGCAATGAAACTTCTCCAAATCATTCAAAATGAAGAACAAAAAGTGCAAGAGAAATTGAAAAAATTCAATAGCTCAAGAAACAAACCAGATAAAGATTGGTAACAATTTATTAAGCCCCATCAACCATTTTATCAAAAATTGAAAAATTGAACACAGACAACACTAAAATTCTCATGGTCTGCCTTGGCAATATATGTAGGTCACCGGTTGCCCATGGAGTATTCGATCATCTATGCAAAGAAAATGGACTGGATTGGGAGATTGATTCGGCAGGTACAAGTGGCTGGCATGATGGTGAATCTCCTGACAGAAGATCTATCGAATCCGCCCGTAAAAATGGTATCGATATCAGCCGACAAATTTCAAGGAGGGTTACCCAGCAAGACCTTGATTATTTCGATTACATCTTTGTGATGGACAAAAGTAATCTCCAGAATGTCATGAAGATCGCAAATGAAAATCAAGCTCAAAAAATCCATCTCTTTTTAGAATATGGTGATTCAAAAGATCCGATTGAGGTACCAGACCCATATTATACCCATGGCTTTGATTATGTTTTTGATTTAATCAAGAACGCATCTGAAGTGATTATTGGCAAGATCAATGATTCAAGGGATAGAAGTCATAACTAATTGAATAATAGAAAAAGAACATTAAAAGAAGTGATACAATCGTGATCAATTCAAACACTACAGGTGTGTGCAGAAAATTTAAAACAACTAATCTTCTAAATCAAAAATTTTGTCTCTGTAAGACTTTGGATTGGAATCAAACCACTTTCTAAATGCTCTTTCAAAAGCACTTCTTTCTGAGTAGCCCATCTTATCTGAAATTTCATTGATTGATAAAGAAGTATCTTTAAAATAAGTTACTACCAATTCTTTTCTCAATCCTTCTTTTATTCCACTAAAGGTCTGTCTTTGTTCCTTTAATTTTCTTTGTAAAGACCGCACAGAAAGATTCAGCTTTTCAGCTATTTCTTCAATTGAAAAACAAATATCACGTGTCAGATAAAAACTTATCTCATCTAAAATAGACTTTTCAAAGGTCTGGCTCAGATAAGAATCAAGTCTAAACGCATACAACTGTGACGGATCGACGTATTTGATCAACGATACATCTGTGTCTGCAAATATATTATAACTCAGATGTAAAGAAGATTCATTCTTTTCAAGTACATGACCTCTTGGGTGTGCGAAAATTTCAAACATAATACGGTCACAAAATCCTTGAAATAAAGAAAGTACGGGCAAAGTAATATTCTTGAATTCGTCAAGACAAATTTGGTGTAGAGTAAAATCTATGTGCAAGTTATCTTCTCTTTTCTTCAAGACCATTTGAGAAAAATTCTGTTCATCTATCAACAATTGATCTGAAGCCGAAGTAAGAGATTCTGAACTATTTAAAAAAGTGATAATCTTTCCTATTGCATAATAATGTGCCTCTGACAATTCATGTCCCACCCGATAAAAGAAAGATTCATTGTTGTAGCGCAACCTGCAAAAGACCAATAAGGTATTGAGCTTTTCAAACGAAATGCTCCGATCTTTACCAGACATCAACTCTTTGATATCAATGCCACATTCAGCTGCAAGGTCTGCTTTATCGTAATTATTAAGTGTGTTACTAATACTATCTAGCAGGGCTTCGAATATTCTCGAAGACAAGTAGAGCGGCAACTCATTGAACTCAGAAAGAACCTGACTGGATTTCATTACGTCGTTTCTGGCAACAAATTAAACAATAATCATATATAAATAAAAAATATTTGTTGCTGAATAGGGGGAAGAGACTTTTTTGCTGTCTTATTATCAAAGGGTGTTGAAAATTATTCAAAAAAATAACCTGCTCTAAAGAGAGTGGGTTTTTTTATTTTGGCTAGGCATGTAAGAAACCATTGACCATCTCTTTCATCAATGAGTGTTGGGCTAGATTCATGGCTCCCATACCTTTACTTTTCAAATCTATATCTCTCAAAACCTGAAAACTTCTGCGCAACTCATCTTTCGAGAAATTTCGTGTTGCAGCCATATATTGATCCATGAAAAATGGATTGACACCTATTTTCTGCGCAAGACTTCTTTTATCCATTCCAGCATTTTCTTGTGCAATGGATACTTTCCTGAAAAATGAAAGCAAATTTGAAACAACCAATGGCATCGGATTGCTTTTTGGATTCTCTCCGAAATACTTTGCTATTTGGAAGGCTTTAAAAGCATCTTTGTGGGCCAATGCATTGATCAATTCAAATACATTGAAGTCCTTACTGATACCAATTTGGGACTGAATTTCTTTTTCTGTAATTGTTGCGCCTTCACCAAGATTAATGGCGAGTTTGTTTATCTCATTCGAAACTTTCGAAAGGTCAGTACCGAGGTAAGCCACCAAAGTCTGGATTCCTAATGGAGAAATACTCAGCTTCTTGTCTTTCAAAAGATTATTGATGAAGGCTCCCATTTTATTTTCATACAATTTCTTCGACTCAAAGGTCACTGCTGAACCGCTGATCTTTTTCCAGATTTTTTTTCGTTTGTCCAGTTTCTTGTGTTTGTGCGCAAGGACCAAGATGGTCTGTTCTGAAGGTTGATCAAGGTAAACCTCTATCTTATCCAAATCACGCATAGCCTGGGCTTCCTTTACAATTACGAGCCTGTATTCTGCCATCATTGGAAACTGATAGGAATTGTCCAGGACATGCTGGTAGTTTATTTCTTTACCATAGAGTACAATCTGATTAAATGCTTGTTCTGATTCGTTGAGAATTTGTTTTTCGGCATATTTTACCAATTCATCAATGAAGTATTCTTCTTCCCCGTAAAGGAAGTATACGTTGTCAAATTTTCGTGACTTCCAGTCCTTTAATATTTGATCAAATTTTTTTTCCATTAACCAAAGCTGTTTTCTTTAACCCTGCCTTCTACTCCTCGAAATATATTTTCAATTTTTTCAATATCTTCTTTTGCATTATCTGTAGGATAGAATAGCTCCTTCCAAATTACTTTCTTGTTTTTATAATCAAAAACGACGGGTAAAATAGGAACATTCGCTTTTTTAGCTATGTAATAGAAACCCGTTTTAAATTTCTCTACTTTACTTCTTGTTCCCTCAGGAGCAAAGCAGACAGAAAATGCTTCTCTTTCATCAAATAATTGAGCTGCTGCATCGACAAAATTGTTGCTCTTTGAACGGTCAACGGGTACTCCTCCCCATGCCTTCATTATCCAACCCAAAGGTGGTTTGAATAACGATGCTTTGCCTATAAAATGAGAGTCAAAATTCATGACTCCTCTTAGTGAAACACCCAAAAAGAAATCCATATTAGAAGTATGGGGGCCAGCAATAATGACCTTCTTTTTAATATGGTGTGGAAATTCTCCCAGAATTTCCCAACCACCCAACTTCAAATACAATGAATATAAAAATTTCAAATCATGCCAATTTTGGATGCGCAAACTTACACGATTCGATGATGGTAAAATAAAAAAGAGGCCACCAAATTGGTAGCCTCTCCTTAAATTTATCAATAGAGCCTAAATTACTACTGCTTAAATATTTTCACAACTTTGTGTAATTGGCCATTTGTAGCGGTCAATGTGTAATATCCAGCACTCAATTCTGAAAGATTGATAGCAGATGAACTTCCACGCACCGAACCAGATTTTACTTCTTTTCCATCTACACTGTAGATAGTCCAGATAAAGTCCAATCCGTAGTTTTCAATAATCAAATCTTCAATGACTGGTATAGGATATGCCTTAAAGTCAAGTACTTCTTCAGTCACATCTCCTGTTACAAAATCGAGGTCAATATCAATGTTGTCCGTGTCATTAAATCCATGAGCTGAACAACTCATATCAAATTCACAAATCGATTGACAACCTGTTGCATCAGTTACTGCCACTGAAATTGTTGAAGGCAAAAACCCTGTTACAAGATTTACACTTGATCCATTTGAAGGACCAGAAATGTAGCAATCACCACTGTCTGAATTCCATTGGATTTCATATGGTGCTAGTCCACCCTCTACATCTACATTCATTGTGATGCTTGAATTACAAGAGATATTCTGTGGTGCTTCTATCGCGCATACAAATGGTGAATACACAACATTCTGGACGTGTGTTGTTTGGTTTCCACAACCATCTGTAACAACCCATGTACGCACAATCAATGAACCATTTATTTCTTCTGTAAATTCAATTTCATAAGAATTTGCTTCCTCAATTTCTAATTCAACAATCGCAGCATCCTCTTCACAGAAATATGTATCATCAGCTGGAGCATTGAGAATAACAGGAGCTACTGTATCATCAACCTCTACATCTAATTTCAATTCTGAAACATTTCCACAAGCATCTTCAGCTATCCACTCAAAAGAATATTTGGCAAACACACCATCAAGCAAACAGTCAAGGTATAAGGTGTCAACATTTAATGTTACTTCTATTTCATTGGTTCCGCAATTATCTACAGCTCTTACAACTTCTTCTTCGACAATGCTTGTTAGCATGTCCATACTTCTAGCATCAGTATCATTGATTTTCAAGTAACCTGATCTGATTTCTGATTCAAACTGGTCAACATGTATTACAGGAGCAGAATTATCATTTCCAAATACATCTTGCACATATTCGTAACGTGAACCACATGCGTTAGTCGCAACCCAAACCCTTTGAGTATGAGTAGACCCTTCATAGCAATCTTGGACGTGCTCTGTTCTATCAAGTGTCGCAGTAAAAGAATGCTCAGGATAGCATGGATGCCATGCTCTTACTTCAGTAGGTACACCATCTTCCGCACATGCATTTTCTTCAAGGCTGAAGACTGGTTCATTTGGTAATACTCTCACAAATTGAACTGCTTCAGTAACATTTGAACAGTTATCAGAACATGTGATTCTTCTTTCTATCAATTTCTCAACTGAACAATTTGTAGTATGCTCAATTTCTGTAATTTGAAGATTTGGTATACCGCATGCATCTTTAGCAACTATTTCTGGCATCTCTTCTCCACACTTCATAGTTGCTTCTGCTTCAAACTCTAATTCTGGCGCAACATCATCAATAAAATGGACAGGCATAGTGATTGTTCTTGAAGAACCACATGGAGTCAGGATGTCCCAGAAATATGTTGTAACACTAGAAACACCATCATTACACTGAGCGAGCTCTTCTGTTTTTGACATAAATCTAATGTCAAGGACTGAAGCACATTGCCCTCTGCCTGCCAATGTTTCTAATCTAATTTCATTTTCACCAAGGTTATCACTGCAATACATTCTAAATCCTTCTTCAGGAGCACTTCCTTCCATAATCACTTGATGAAGGAAAGGATTATCTGATCTAAGCACTGAAGAAAGTTGATAATCTTCTTGAACAATCAAGAAATCAAATGTTTGTTCAACTTCGTTTCCGCATTGATCGAAAGTTCTGTAGATTCTTCTTACCTCCTCTACCAAATCACAGTCAAAACTATTGATTACATATTCATCATAGTATGAATCCACAACCATCCCGCATCCATCACTTACAACAGCAGTAATTTTGTTGTAATCTTCTCTGCACATTGGCTGAGAAACGTCAAATGCAAATGGTTCGAAATGTTCAACTTGTGGTGCTGCAGATTTCATTGCTATTGTCTGAGTAAAGCTGGTATAGTTTCCACAATGGTCAACAGCAGAATATACTCTTTCAATTACATCGTCATTCACACATACTGTGTTGTTATCATTATATGTTTCTTGAACGTCTGTGTGAACACAAATACATTCATCAGCAGCTTTTACATCGTATGGCTCTGGTACATCATTACAAGATGCTTCCATGTATGCAGGTGGCAAGTCTGTGAATACAGGTGGAGTATTGTCTACCACTTTTAAGTAAAATGACAAACTTGAATAGTTCCCACATTCGTCAACAGCCTCAAAAATACATTCAACCAGTAATTGATATCCATCTTGAACACAAGTACCTTCTGAAATCACATTATCGGAAAGAGTAACTTCGAATGGACCACAATTATCAGACACAAATACATCAGATGTGTCAAATGCTGGTAAGGCGTATGTGCCGTCATCATTCAAGCTACATTCATATTCTAAAACAGCTCCATCATGCAATCCTTGAAGCAAAGGATCTGTAAAATTGATTTGTGGAGGAGTATTATCTTCTACGTGAATGAAGACAGTTCCTGAATTATAATTTCCAGAGCAATCGCTTACCTCCCAAGTTTTTGCTATTATATAGTTTGAAGGACACGTTTGCATAGGTATCGTCTCTGTAATCGTAATATCCAAGTCATTATCACAGTTATCTGCGAATGAAAACTCAACCGCAGGTGGTTCGCATTCTGCATATACATTCTGTGGAATATTAGCTACCATTTGTGGCAATTCGTTATCAAATACTTCTATTACTTGACTAAGACTTGTTGAATTTCCACACTCATCGATGGCGGTCCAAGTTCTTAATACAGAATACTCATAAGGACATGCTGCATCAAAGTCAAGATATTCTTCATCATACAACATTTGAAGATTTGAAGTACAATTATCCGTAGCAGATACATTGTCTTCAAAGAATATCTCATCTGAACAGCTGAAAGTCAAATCGCCTGGTACTGCAGTAAGTACTGGCGGAGTACTGTCTGTTACATGAATCAATTGAACAGTAGAAGAAACATTCTGACAATCATCAATAAATTGCCATGTTCTTTCAATGGTATATTCATTTGCACATGTTGCGTTTATTATATTATCCGTAGGAAAAGCTTCCATTTCTCCAACACATACATCGAATGCGTATAAAATAATGGCCTCTGGTATTTCGTCACACTCTACACTCAAGTCTTGAACACTTTGCGTAATTGCCGGTGCTTGTGTATCTTCTATTGTAAAAGATTTTTCTACCACAGTAGCATTTCCACAATCATCAGTAACCGTAAATTCTGCAATATATTGACTCGTTGCCTGACAAAGATCTACTTCAAGTAATTGGTAAGACCAAGTGAAAGTAGAACAATCATCAGTGGCACTCAATCCACCATTTCCAGATAACCAAGCATCAAGCTCTGCTGTGTTCCCTGCACCATCACATTCTACAATTGGATCTGCAGCACCCTCTGAAACTCCTGGAGGAGTCGTATCTATTATTGAAAATGTTGCAGCTGCAGAAACAGAATTTCCGCAATCATCTGAAACGATAAAATTAACCGTAGCAGATGCTGTTCCACCGCACCCTTCGATAAGTTCAGTAAAGTCATTTGACCAAGTGAGACTACCACAATCGTCGGTTGCAGTTGCAGAAGCACTGCTGTTTAGCCAATCATTCAATGCTGTAGTATTTCCCAGTCCATCACATTCTACACTCATATCTGAAGGAAACGACTGAATTACTGGAGGATTTGTATCTGCAATTGAAATGGTATGTATACATGTTTCTGAAAGTTCTCCTGTATCCTGAGATCCATTAAAGTTACAATCGTCGTATAGAGTATAGGTTCTTTCAATCACAAACGGATCACTCGCGCAACCTGTCCCTCCTAATTCAACATCATTATATAATAATATAAGGTCTCCACAAGGTATGGTCGAAACTGATGTAAATACATCATTAAAGTCCGTATATGCTGCTGGTGCATCTGCCACTGAGCATCCTTGCTGTGTCACATTAGCCAAATTACAAGTAGCATAAAACTCACAACAACTTGCTGGAGTTGCAAGTGCCTCAAATGAGCATACTCTGCCTTCTCCATCAGTGACAGTCAAAGTAACATTATACTCATTCTTATCAGCATATGTATGTGCTGGGCTTTGTTCTGTAGAAGTATTTCCATCTCCAAAATCCCAATGATATTGTATAGGTTCAGTTCCTCCTGTCGAAAGATTGTTAAATTGTATGTTTCTTGATGTTGGTCCACAATCCCAATCAAAAGCCACTGCAGGCGGCGTAGGAATGACGATATCATCTATAGAATCATTACATTTTCCT
This sequence comes from Saprospiraceae bacterium, assembly GCA_020629535.1. Classification (GTDB taxonomy): domain Bacteria; phylum Bacteroidota; class Bacteroidia; order Chitinophagales; family Saprospiraceae; genus JAHDBF01. The sequence continues at coordinate 5,610 of JAHDDD010000013.1, read as the reverse complement.
GGAGGTATATAATTACCACAACTACCATTTGTACATTGGCAACCACCACTTGGTGGAGCCCATCCTCCCCATATATTCTGTAGAGCTACAGCGTCACCTCCAGTCCAGCTCAGAAAATCTGATAGACAAAATTCAACCGTCTCTCCACCAGGAATTTCTCCAAAGCAGTGCATTAAATCTGATTGGTGAATACCATTGACAACAAAATCTGCTGCCAAAGTATAGAATCTTGATGAGCCTGCATTATTAGTGAGGCTAAAGCAAAGATCAGCTGTATATGTAGCAGTCAGATCTGTAATACAATCAGGAGCTGTAGAATTTTGTAAATACACTCCATTCAGAGTAACATCATTAGAAGTACAGCTGTAACCGCAATCTCTTGGATCTGGCCCTGTAAGATTACACTGTGAAAAGATGGGGCTAATGGCAAAAAAATAGATCGATATAACAAGACTTAACTTGCTTATCGCAACCACGAAGTTTCTCATTTTAAACCTTTAATTAGTTAACACAAAAATTTCAAGGGTGTGTATTACACGATGAAAAGGGAACTGAAATCTTGTTAAATGAGGGTGATAGATGAAAGGTGAGCCTTGTTAATTCAAATATGCACACAAATGTACTACAAAGCCTATCCAAATAATCAACCAACTTTTCTATTACTAGGATTTATTAATCTATTTGTAAGCTAGTTTGCAATCTTTTTAATGGTAAACTAGCAATACCTTTTAAACCTTTTAAATTTTAGCAAGTCCTATCTATGTATGCAGTTGGAAGACAAGCAAATTCTGGAATTGATCAGCGATGCAGAAACCATTGACAAAGGTTTTAATGCACTGGTTGATAAATATCAAGAACCATTATACTGGCATGTTAGAAGAATGGTCCAAGTGCATGAAGATGCCGATGATATCCTGCAAAATACTTTCATTAAAGTTTACAAATCCATTGCCAAATTTCGAGGTGATTCAAAATTGTATACTTGGATTTACAGAATTGCAACCAATGAATCGATCACATTTATCAATAAAAGAAAGCATATAGATGAATTAAATGATAATATCAGATTACAAGAAGATCCCTTCTTTGACGGAGATGAAATACATCAAAAGTTGTCTGTTGCTTTGAATAAACTTCCACCAAAACAAAAACAAGTATTTGTTTTGAGATACTACGATGAGATGAATTATAAAGATATGTCTGATATTCTTGAGACAAGTGTGGGCGCACTAAAAGCTTCATACCATCATGCTGTTAAGAAAATTGAAAATTATTTGAAACAAGGTATAATCCATGTCTGAGGAAAAAAGAAAAGATTATTTTAAAAATATGAAGTCAAGCTTACAGGCAAAACTAGTTGACGAGGAAATCTTTGATTGGAAGGATTTTCCAACCTTGGCTTCTTTAGAAAAAAATGAACTATTGGTTCCTGATGGTTATTTTGAAAATAGCAAAAGACATCTTCACAGATCGTCACCCAAAAGCAATATTCGAATTTTTTCAATGTTCAAATATGCAGCAGTTTTAATCCTGCCTCTTGCATTTTTTATTTGGTCACAGTTACAAGAACCGACAATAGAAATTTTGCCTATTGCTGCAGTCAATGATTTCGAATCCATTGAATATCTCGCAGAAGATGATTGGTTATCAGAAGATGACTTCTTGATTTTTGAAGATACAGATGAAATAACACTTTTTAAAGACCTCGACACCGAAGATATTATTGAATACATTTCTAACGAATCGGACATATATGATCTAGAACATCTACCCATTTTTTAATCTAAATTTGATAATAATGAAATTGAAATTCTTAGCTATAATTTTTGGTCTATTTGCTATCAGCCTTTCGGCACAAGATGGTCCTTCTGATAAAGGTCAAAAAGAAAGAGCAAAAAGAATGGAAGCACAAAAAATTGCTTTCCTAACAAACAAACTGGAATTGAGTCCTGAAGAAGCTAGCAAATTCTGGCCGGTATTCAATGAGTATAGTGCCAAACAAAAGGCATTGCGTGGTGACAGAGAGAAAAGACCTTCTCGTGAAGACTGGGAAAACATGAGCGATGCAGATGCAGATAAATTACTAAATCAAATGCTTCAAAAAAGAGAGAACGAATTGAATTTGCAGAAATCTTATATCTCAAAATTCAAGGCTGTTCTTCCCACCAAAAAAGTTGTTAAGCTGTTTCATCTTGAGAAAAAATTCAAAGAAGAAATGTTGAGAACTTTAAAACATAGATTGCACGAAAAAGAAAACCGAAAAGGTGGAGAAAGGGAAACACCGAGTAAAAATTGATATTGCTTTGATTAAAAAAGACCGTTGATTTCCATCAACGGTTTTTTTATTTCTACCCTTGAAAGGTTAGTTTTTATCCTCGTAAAATTTCAATGTGAAAAGTTTTTTACGAAGAGGTTATACAATATGCATATATGTTATGAAATGATAGTGAAACACTTAATGTTTACAACTTGACATATGTGAAAAAATAGCTCTCATTTTCAACAGTTTACACATGCATTTTTATCAATGTAACGGTTCCCATGCGCTGCAAAAAAACTTTAGATAGAAATTTCATTTGGCAGCATAAATGTTATATTTACGCCAAGTTAAATCCCATTTAACAGTTTACTCAATGGAACAAAGAACTCAACGTGATCTTGCGATAATCAGCTTGGTGTCTGATTACGAAGAAATGATTTCCAATGGTGAGCAGCTTTATTTAACGGAGAAATCATTTTCTGATATTATAGATTATTATCAGAATGAAAACCAGGTAAATCGCGCTTTAAGCGTTTCTGATTTGGCAATTCAGCAATTTAGTTTTCGATCAGAATTCTACATTAAGAAGGCCAAAATTTTACAAAAATTGAATCGGCCAAAAGAGTGTCTCGAGATACTAGACCTAGCAGAAAAAATTGCTCCAGGCGAACTCGAAATTAAACTTCTAAGAATAAAAGTTTATGCTCATTCAGGTCAGATAGAAGACGCTAGTGCCATACTTGAAAAATTAAATTCTTACGTGACCGGAATTGAGATTTCAGAATTACTTATCTGCGAATCTTATATATACGAAGTGATCGAAGATTACAATGCAATGTATGATGTGCTGAAAAAGGCTATCCTCATTGATCCAAAAAATGAAGAAGCACTTGATAGATTTTGGTTTTCAATTGAATTTTCTAAAAACTATTTCGGCGCCATTGATTTTCTGAAAAAGATAATCGACGATCAACCATATTCATACCTAGCATGGTACAATCTTGGTGAAGCCTACAGTTGTATTGGTGAATATAAAAATGCCATCCAAGCATTCGAATATTCTTTCATAATCAATAAAGACCACCAAAGTGCATATCTGGAATGTGCTGATCTTTGCATTCAGATCAAAAAGTACTCTAAAGCTTTAGAAATTTATAAAGAAGCAACTGCCATGTTTGGCGTTGATGAAGATATACTAATCAATATGGCCGACTGCCATAGAGAGCTTGGAAGTCTTTCGATTGCAAAATACAATCTGTACAAGGCATTAAAGTATGATCCATACAATGACGAAGTTTATTTTAAATTGGGTCAATGCTACATGCAAGAAAAGAATTGGCAAAATGCTTTAAAGAGTTTTCACAAAGCCATCGCCATTGAAGAAAGCACTGAAGATTATTTCCTACATATAGCTGAGGTATATTATATCCTTGGCAGTTATGAAAAAGCAGATTTTTTCTACAGAAAAGCGACCACCATTGCACCAGAAGAATCCTACTACTGGTCAAAATATGCTACATTCCTCATCAAGACAGGTGAGAAAAAATTAGCTCTACAGCTTTTAGACAAGGCAGAAGACTTTACTTTTGGTGCTGACATTTTGTACTGCAAATCTGCCGCACTAATCTTATCAGAAAACAAAGGAGGACTTGAAGTTTTAGAAGAAGCATTGAAAGAAGATCACGCCATTCACAATCTTCTTTTTGAAATCGAACCAGAGCTCTCATTAAACAAGAATATTATGGCGATGATTGATTATTTCAAGCCATAATCAAGAACTAAAGCCAATATGTAAAATGGCACTACTCAATCTTAAGAAAAAAGCAGTCTGTCAAGACTGCTTTTTTTATGATTTCTATAAGAGTTTATACATCGTGAAGTCGCGTTAAACTTTTATTTTGTAGACACTAACTCAAACTACCCAATAATGAAGAATTCCGAAGTGCTCAAAAGTCAACCTCAGTTTCTAGGCCATCCAATTGGCTTATTTGTTCTCTTTATGACTGAAATGTGGGAAAGATTCTCATTCTACGGAATGAAAGCATTGCTTATCTTTTATTTGGTTAAATATCATTTATTTTCAGATGAGGCCGGAAATCTAATTGTAGGAAGTTATGCCGCTATGGTATATGCAATGCCTGTAATCGGCGGTTATTTGGCCGATAAATATCTGGGCTTCAGGAAAGCAGTACTGTTTGGTGGTGTCTTGCTTGTCCTCGGTCATCTAGGCATGGCTTATGAAGGAAATGCAGCAACTGAAATGGCCAATGGAGTCATTGAAAGAGATGAAGGAGCCATCAAAGTTTTCTTCTTATCACTTTCATTGATTGTTCTTGGCGTAGGATTTTTGAAGGCAAACATTTCATCTATTGTAGGTGAACTCTATGAAAAAAATGATCAACGAAGAGATTCCGGATTTACCATTTTCTATATGGGTATCAATTTGGGGTCTTTCATTGCAACCATACTCTGTAGCTGGCTTGGTGAAACATATGGCTGGGGTTATGGATTTGGTGCAGCAGGAATCGGAATGTTATTAGGTTTGGTGACGTTTATTTTTGGTAGTAAATATTTCTATGGTGTCGCTGAACCAAAAGATCCTGAATTTTTAAATGAGAAAGTTTTTGGTGTCTCTAGAGAATGGCTCATTTATATACTCTCCATTTTAGGCGTTTATCTTGTTTGGGTCATTATTCAAAATCATCATTATGTAGAATGGTTACTCATCATTGCAAGTGCAGTCTCTTTCGCTTTTATCGTTTCACAGCTAGTCAAATTGGAAAAAATAGAAAGAGATCGCCTCATTGCACTTACCATTTTGATTGTTTTCTCAGTGGTTTTCTGGGCACTTTTCGAACAAGCTTATACCTCTCTCAACCTATTTGCAGAGAGATCAATTGATAGAAATATTTTCGGAATAGAAGTCGCAGCAGGCTCTTTTTTGAGTTTGAATGCATTGTTTATCATCATGTTTGCTCCTGTATTTGCCTGGCTTTGGGTAACCCTTGATAAACGCAATTTACAGCCAAATACAGCTATTAAATTTGCACTTGCCATCATACTTGTGGCTCTTGGATTTGGAGCTTTGGTTATGGGTGGAAGCATGGCAGAAGCAGGACAAGTCGCAGCCATCTGGTTGGTACTTGCCTATCTACTTCATACATGGGGAGAATTATGTTTATCTCCAGTCGGACTTTCTTCTGTTACCAAATTATCCCCACCAAAGATCGTTGGATTCATGATGGGCGTTTGGTTTCTAGCCACCGCTGCCGCGGAATATGTTGCCGCCCTCCTAGCCAACTTGGCAAGTATAGATACAAGTGGTGGAGAAGTGACCGATGTCGCTGCAG
>JAHDDD010000324.1 GCA_020629535.1 Saprospiraceae bacterium | reverse complement strand
CCGATTTAAAGCGGCCCTCCATGGCTGGCTCCCACACCCACCAAATCGGGAAGGCCATACTTCTTTTCACTTGGCTGCAAATTGAGGCTATTTATTCTACTATTTATATAATCCCGAAATAAAACTTTTCGAGTTCATAGATAATAATTATTTACTTGACAAAGTACTAGTTTGGACTTATCAAGTAAATATATTTTTCATCGAACTTGAAAAGGCATTCTCGAAATCCCGATTTCTCGAACTCGCAATATCGTCAAATAAATTTTCACAAAAATTTATTTGATACAGTTTTAGAGAACGGCGGAAGTTGTATCTCCCCGTTCATTTTTCCAGAAAGGCTGCCAGACGAGCATGATCTTGTCCACTTTTACGTCAGCTCTTCTAGGCTTGATTTCTTTTTCTTCAAGGCTCGAACCGATTGCCTCCCATTTATCTCGAATTTCACCTAATTTTTCTTGAAGCTGATTTTCCAGTTCAGTATAATCAAGATTCAATTCCTCTAGATCTTCTCTTGTATCTTCAAGTTTTTGTTTTGCTTTTCGTTTCATTCTGCTTTTGCTAGCAGCACTACTAAATGATCTTGACCTTCGCTTTACAAAGACTGAAAAAATCGTTTCAGCCATTCCGATCATTTCTGCATTCCGCCGATCACGAACCTCATCTTTTGCATTTTCCAGATCTTGCTCTTCTTTGCGGATTTTCTCTGCTATCCGATCGAATTTTGGTTCATACTTTTCTTGCAACTCATCAATTTCTTCATCGCGTTTGTTTCGAGCTTCCGTTTGTACCCGCATGCGAAATGCCTCAATTGACTCTCCAGATTCCTGATAAAGTTTAAGTGTACTGTGTTCTTGCGTCACATATTTTTGCGACTGATAGAGCCAATCAGAATAGTCTTTTAAGACCTTACTTATTTTTTTGGAAGAATTCATTCCTTCAGGAACACTATCATATTCTGTTGAAATATTGGGTCCATGATCAGGTTCTTCAAAAATGGCTTTTTCCCAGTTGCTCACCTTCTGTGCTGTGTCCCAACCTACACGACCAAACTCATCTGCGGCATCTGCCAAAAGGTTCATTGAGTTTACGACATCAATGCCTCTCTTGCTATCATAAAATCTGACTTTACCAATCGCCAATGTTTTAGGTTTGTATTCGAGCGATAGATTTTCAGTTTGACCCAACTCCACGCCTGCTTCGCTTGCTGATTTCCAAACAGCAAAAAACCGCTGTTCAACATCCGGTCCTAAAGAAGGTGGTGCATCATTGATTATCATTTTTTCCTCCTTTCGGGGAATGGCATCAGGCTCCTTAAATATACTTTGTCTTTGGAGGGATGGAGCATTCTTTTTTGATGCCATCAAACCCTTGACTTGAGGCCTGGTCAATGGTCCAGCAAGATATGATAGGACCCAACGAGTATGATAAATGACGGGTTCATCTTGGTGAACATTGTGCATAAGAAAGACCCTGGAAGCGAGAGAGCTTATAATTTTATCAAAGTTCAATTCAGTATTACCTCCGGCTTCAGCAATAGCGCCTTGAAGACCATCCAACACGCGCATTTTATCTCTTTCGGTTTGCATCTTACCGATAAACCAAGTACCAGCATTTGCCAGTCCTTTATAGTCAATGTCTACTGGATTCTGGGTGACAAGCACACAACCCACTCCATAGGCTCTTGCTTGCTTTAACAATGTCAGCAGTGGTTTTTTAGATGGCGGCTGTGCAGTAGGAGGGAAGTAGCCAAATATTTCGTCAAAGTACAATAGACTTCTTAAGCTTGTAGTACCTGATTGTCTTCGCATCCACCCAATGAGTGAGTTGAGCAAGAGCGTGACGAAAAACATTCTTTCACTGTCAGATAAATGGGCAATATAAAAAATGCTGTGTCGTGGTTTCCCATCTGCAGTAAAATACAATTTGTCGATATCGAGATCTTCGCCTTGCAGCCAATATTTAAATTGAGGAGAGGCAACAAGACCATTGAATTCCATTGCTAGTTTGAATCTTTCCTTTTCAGGGAAAAAAGTGTCGATTTCGAATACACCCAATTCTTTGAAAGGAGGTTTTTGGATTCCTTTGATCAATGTTACCAAATCCAAATCTTCCCCTTTCCGCCAATAATGTTCAAACAGATTGGCAAGTAAGATTCCTTCCTTGCTTCTCGCAGGATCTTCTTTACTTTCGATCATCCCTAGCAATGCTCCAACGATACCTTGTATGCGTTCAATCTGCATTTCTGCATCATCGTCAAATGGGGTAGTAGGAGCTGAGAAAGAGCCCAGAATATTGATGGAAATACCTGCGTCTGATCCTGGTGTAAATATGGTGTAATCAACACTGTTTTTTAACAATGATACACGCTCCAGATCTTGTCCCCAATCTTTTATACCATTTTGCCAAAGTTCAGATTTCTTTTGGGCATAACTGTCTAGGTCCATTCCCTTTCGGGCAGCATCGTCGGCATTGACCCACTTTTTGAAGTCTTCTTTTCCTAAACCTTCAAACTGGAGCAACAGATTGGTCATATCACCTTTCGGATCAACGATCAAGGCTGGCACACCATCAATGGCCGCTTCTTCCAACAAGCCTATGCAAAGTCCGGTTTTTCCACTTCCAGTCATCCCTACACAGATAGCATGCGTGACCAAATCTCTGGAATCGTAGTGAATAGGCTCTGAAGTAATCTCTCGAGAAGCAGAATCATATTTTGCTCCTAAGAAAAAAGAACCCAATTTCTCTGGTGGAGGTGCTATCATGGCATTGAATTTTAAGTCCTGCAAATTTAATTGAAAAAATTAGTATCAACTTAAGCCTTCAATTGATCTATTTAGAATGTACCAGAAAGGGCGTATCTTTGCACCAATATCACACAATATTCTTGACCATATTATCATTAAAATGGTGAAGTCTAAATGACAATTTTAACAAACATGAGTCCTAGATTTTTATTGATATTTTTCGTTGCCACAGCCTTATTCATTTCTTGTAAGTCAAGTGGAGACGACCAAAAAGTGTTAAAAGCTGAAGTCCCATCGACAGAAGTGGCCAATACTGAAGTGAAAACACAAGCCCAAGAAGCAACACCGGCAAAACCTGCCGCCAATAAATCACATCCTCAAGAATCTGATCTTGATAAGTTTAAGCGCAGTTTCACATTGGCAGAAATGCAGACAGACATTCAAAACAAGTTTCCATTTGAAGTGGAATTGATGGATGCAGATGGGGAAAAATTTACATCATCAGAAATCTTTAACAATGGTAAACCCACAGCCATTCTATTTTGGTTATCTACCTGTGGACCTTGCAAAATGAAGTTTGCCGCTATGGAAAAGAAGTACGCAAACTGGAAAGAGCAAGAAGATTTCAACATGGTTGCCATATCCGTTGACTGGCCGAAAAATGTTGAAAAGATGAGAAAAATGATCAAGGATAAGAATTGGCCATGGCCTGTATACCATGATATCAATTTGGATTTCAAAAAGATTATGCCAGGTCGACTCAACGGCCTACCACAAGAATTTTTATTCAATGCTGATGGAGAATTGGTTTACCACAAAAAGAAATACTACAGCGGCTATGAAGACAAACTTTTCGAGCAAATTCAGATGTTAAACGCTGAATAGAAAGTTCTTTTCCGGTCAAAATAATCAAACGTTCTGGCTAATTAAATTTTCCCTACTTTTGGGTACTTAAAGTATTGCAGAAAATTTGAATATCTTAATTGTAGCGAGTCGATTTCCGTACCCCATTGAGAAAGGAGACAAGTTGAGGCTGTATAACCAGATGAAAACACTTGCGCTATACCATGACCTGTATCTGTACGCCTGTTCCACCACAGAAATCTCCGAAAAAGACAAGTCTTATGTGCTAAGACATTGCAAGGATCTTAGAGTTCATGAACTGAAAAATAAAGACCTGGGCATCAATCTCACCAAGGCCTTCTTTAGTGGACTCCCTTTTCAAACTGGTATTTTTCACAATGAAGACATTGTAAAAGAAATTGAAACTGCAGTAAAAGACTGGAAAATAGACCACGTCTATTGCCAATTGATCAGAATGGCAGAGAATGTCAAAGATCTTAAAGTCGGCAAAACCATTGACTATATGGATGCCTTCGGTTTTGGAATGAAACAAAGATCCAAAATGGGAGGATTAATCAAACGACTCATTTATAACATAGAATCAAGAAGAGTCAAAAAGTATGAGAAGTCCATCTTTCAACACTTCGATAATCATACTGTCATAACACCCAAAGATGCGGAGCGCATTGACGTTCCTGACGAAGAATTACATGTGATCCCAAACGGGGTCAATACTAAATTTTTCACAAATACAGGAGGAGTAGAAGAATTCGATTTGGTCTTTGTAGGCAATATGGGATACCTCCCAAACATTGACGCATCAAAATATTTGGTGGAAAAAATATTACCCAAACTCAACGAAAAAAGTGGCAGAGAATACAAGGTGCTCATCGCCGGTGCCAGACCTACTCCAGAAGTTATCAATCTTGCAAAATCAAATGGCGTAACCGTTGGAGGATGGATGGAAGACATTCGTACTGCGTATAAATCAGGTAGAATGTTTGTCGCACCTATTTTCAACGGAATTGGTCAGCAAAACAAGATTCTTGAAGCCATTTCAATGGAAATTCCTTGTATTGTCAATGGTTCTGTAGCACATAGTCTCGGTCTTGAGAAAGACAAGCATTGCCTCGTTGCAGAATCTCCTGACGATTTTGTGGCCGAAATCATTCGTCTTGAAAACGATGCCACATTGATGGGT
>JAHDDD010000323.1 GCA_020629535.1 Saprospiraceae bacterium | reverse complement strand
GCAATATTATACAACGGCTTGTTTCCAAAATTTTTCTGAATGAACAGATGTCTCAAAGCCACATGAAGAATCTCATGTTTGATGAGACCGTATTGTTTCTCTTCTTGAAGAGAATCCCAAAAATCTGGATTAACAGAAAGTTTAATGATTTTTCCATGCAAAAGAGATACACATGCCGTTTGGATTTGAGAATCCAATGCTTTGGGCATGGCCAACATAAAATGACCATAAAATGGCTCCCGCAAAAGAAGTCTTGTTGATATCTTTGATATGTCAGTGATAGATCCCATGCTGCTTTGTAATATAATAAAGACAAACCAATTTTGTGACTACCAAGCGGTGGTTTTGATTAGCCTACTATAATCCCCAGCTGATCAGCCATCGACAGTTTCTCTTCCTGAAGTTTTCTATAAGCCTTTAGGTAATGCCTTAATTCATCCGGATCACCATTTTGCGAAATTGAATCAATCTTTTGCTTCATGGATGCCATGATTCTTTTGATCTTTCTGAACTTAAACCTGATGATGGCTTGAAAAGAATCATCAGAGAAATTTTCTTCGGGCCTTTTTTGTGTTTGAAGAAATATTCCTTTTTCATCCCACTTCGCATACACATATGGGGTAGCTACTAATTCTATTGCAGCATCACGCAACTTTTCATCAGTGTGGTTGGTAAAATACTCGGCACCTTTATAATTACCCCTCTGAGATTCTTGAAACCCTTCAATGATCATTTGTTGATAGATCTTATTGTCGAAGTATTCTATTACATCAACGATGTTGCCATAGATGTATTCTGCAACGGACATGTTTCCATCTTCATCTTTGATGGTTTCGTTTCCATGTGCGATGATAATTCTTGCGAGGTCACGCTCTTGGTATGCGTCAACAGCTTCAATCTTCTTTTCAACTTGATTGTGGAGAGATTGATCAGGTTTTTCATTAATGAAATCCTCTTCTGAGCCTCGATAGCCAGTCTCTTCTAACTGAGCACGTTCCTTTTCTCTCCTTTTTTTCTTTAGATTGTTTCGAATGATTGAGTTTGTTTCTTTGATAATGATTCGCTCATCAATGCCAAGCAACAAACTTGATTGCTGAATATAGGTTGATCTTTTGATCCGGTCCCTGATCTTTGATATACTTTCTACAACTTCTCTGATCAGATTCGATTTCTTTATAGGATCATTGATGGCTTCCTCCATTTGGAGGTCAATCTTGAAGAGTATGAAGTCCTTTGAATTCTGATCCAGGTACTCTAAGAACGCATCATGCCCAACTTCTTTGATGTAAGAATCTGGATCATGATCATTTGGCAATAAAGCGATCTTTGGATTTAGATCCACCTCCAATGCCAAATCCATTCCGCGTAAAGCGGCCTTGATCCCAGCTTTATCTCCATCATACAGTATGGTCAGATTATCAGTAAATCGCTTTATCAAATTCAACTGGCCAGTAGTCAGGGCAGTTCCCGATGATGCAACGACATTCTCAACACCTTGCTGTGACATACTTATTACATCGGTATAACCTTCTACCAAAATGCAGTAATCAGATTTACGTATGGCTGTCTTTGCTTGATACAGTCCATAAAGAATCTTGCGCTTGTTATATACCGCTGATTCCGGAGAATTTATGTACTTGGGAGCTTTCGGGTTTGAGCCTAAAATCCGACCAGCGAAGGCGATATTTTTGCCACTGAGATTTTGAATGCTAAACATGACACGCCCATTGAAGAAGTCTTTTTTACTTTCAGAGATGAGTCCCAATTCACGAAGGTATTCTTCCTTGTACTTTGCATCTAATGCATTCTCATAAAAGTGAGTTCGGCTTTTAGGTGCATATCCCAAACCAAATTTCTTGATGGTTGCTTCGAGATAGCCGCGCTCTTTAAAATAGCTTAAACCAATATTTCGTCCTTCATCAGTTTCTAACAATTGTTTTTGAAAATATTCATACGCGAAATCATTGACCAAGTAAAGACTGTCAATGTGTTTGCGTTCTTCAAGGTATTCCTCTGGATTTTGATTGGTCTCTTCTAGCTGAATATTATACTTCGCGGCGAGCGTTCGAATGGCTTCCACAAAATTCATCTTCTCATATTCCATCAAAAACTGAGAGGCGTTGCCAGCTTTTCCACAACCAAAACACTTGTATATGTTCTTGGTTGGTGAAACGATGAATGAAGGCGTTTTTTCATCATGAAACGGACAAAGGCCAATCCTATTTACACCACGTCTCTTCAGGTTGACATACTCGCCAATCACTTCTTCGATACGCGCCGCGTACAAAACATCTTGTATGGACTTTTGGGCTATCACGGAGGGTTAAATTAATTCTATTTCCTAGATTATAGAACTAATTGTAAAAATTGTGGAAAAGTTTCTATCGGATCTAATTTTCTAAAGGAAAATCCCAATATTTCACTTGCACACTGGGATTTTCCATTAGTATAATTATTAGATTTTCATCCATTTGATGACCGTAGAATCTGAACCTCCAGAAAATTTAATCAGGTAGAATCCATTGTTTAAGGTACTCAGATCCATTCTTTGATCCTCTGGAACTATTTCAGAAATGAGTTGACCATGACTGTTGAATATTTCAATAAAATCAACCATTGATTCAGTCTCATAAATCACAAGTCCATTAGATGGGTTTGGATATACGGTCAATGCTTCACCATTTAATTCGTCGACAGAGTCAATAGTCTGTATGGTAATGAAGTCAGTTGTAAAAGTACAGCCATTTGCATCAATCACAATACAGTAGTACTCTCCTTCGAAAAGTCCAGAAATTGGATTGCCTGAACCGACATTATCATCATTTATATCAAACCATTGGTATTCGTAGGGAAGTGAGCCACCTTCTATTTCTATTTGAATTTCGCCGTCTGAACCTGTTGTTCCAAAAACAATTTCATTCACCAATTCTAATGGTTCTGGATTATTGAACGTTACAGAATCTGTCAGACTGCATTGAGTCACGGTGTCAAGCAAAGTGAAATAGTAAGTACCTTCTTCCAAATTCTCTAGCAATCCATTTTCATAAATGACGATTTGAGATTCTCCTGAAGCTTCAACAGAATAAGAGCCATCACTCGCACCAAAGCAAGAGATTTGATTGATAGTAATATCAAATTCAAAAGGCTCTTCTTCAACAAAAACAGAATATTCACAAACCGAGATATTTCCATCGAGATCAATGGCTTCGAAAGTAAACACATTTTCACCTCCAGCCAGGTCACTTGTAGGTGATTGACCAGAAAGAATATTGACTTGCGTCGGACCACAATTGTCAATGACCAACGGTAGCTGATATGTGTAAGGCTGGCAATCAGCCAAAGTTATATCATCTATGCAAAAGATGTCTGGTGGAAAGGTATCCAAGACTGTAACATTCACAATAGTACTATCAGAATTACCTTCAGAATCCCAAACGCTGACTGTCACAGGAAAGACGTTGGTCGAATCAGAACAAAAGACATCAGCAAAATCTACACCGAAAGTTTGGATCCCGCAATTGTCTATCGACCCAGCATCAAATACTGAAGATGTAACCGCAGGAAGTTGTCCATTTTCGTCTACATAAACGGTAAAATCATTTGCCATTAGCACTGGTGGAATAGTATCTGGTTGGGTCATAATTGTAAATGTACCAACAGCAGTACATCCCGCTGCATCGGTCACAATGATCTCATGTTCTCCATCTTCATAGTCATTTTGAATATCAGTTGAATAGGGTTGTGTCCCTCCACTAATACTCGGCGCAATTTGAGCAACATCATTACAAGTCGGTTGCTCTATGACAATTATTTCCACCAAAAGTGGCGTCGGAGTATTTAATAGAATTGATGAGACATTTGTGCAATCCGCTGAGTCGGTAACTGTGACAGAAAATTCTGTTGTTCCAACGTTTTGCAAAACAGGCCCGGTCGTGCCATCACTCCAAGAGAACTCGTATGGTGGAGTTCCCCCAGTAGCCTCTATAGTCAATGACCCATCAAATGAATCAAAACATGTCGGATTTTGAACTTCAATGGTTGAAACTTGTAAATCACATTCAGCAGTAGGGATGAATACATTTGCGATCTGCAAACAGCCATTAGAATCAACAATCATCAAATTATTTTGTCCTGCCGGCAACGCAATGGTCAGTGGACTTACAATCAAAGCATCGTCATAAAAATACGGAGGTGTTCCACCAGAAAAGGTCAAAGTTGCAATACCATCAGAATTCATGCTTGCAGGAATAATTTCGTTCACTTCAATGATGATCTCTGGTGGCGTTGCAGGCAACATGAATGTTTGGGTCAATGTACAATCGTTCTCATCCGTCACTGTGAGGGAATAGTTGGCTGGCACCAAGTTATCAGCTGTTGATGAAGTTGATCCATTTGACCATGCATAACTTAGATTTCCGGTTCCACCTGAAGCAAACACCTGAACTGAGCCCAAAGTGAATGCACATGGTGGCCCATTTATAAAAGAGCTATCTATTAAAATAGGATCAATCATTGGAAATTCAAACTCAAAATTGCCAAAACACATATTATCATCCGTTACTACAAATGAGAAACTTGTAGCAACCGACAATAGAGTATCAGGCAATAAGGCATTGTTGTTTAAAAAAGAGTAGGGGGGATTGCCTCCTGTTGGAATCAATATAAGTGTATCAATCACATCGCCTTCACATTGAATCTCATTTGATTGATAATAGTTGATTGATAAAGAATCTGAAGAAAATACTGTCAATGATTCTTCATAAACACAGCCATATTCATCAAAAATTTGGTAATTATAA
>JAHDDD010000322.1 GCA_020629535.1 Saprospiraceae bacterium | reverse complement strand
GTGAGATTAACTCATTGGGGATATGCGAAAGAAGAATTCTTGGATAATGAATCTTTGATAAAAGAAAAATACCAAGGTATCAGACCAGCATTTGGTTATCCGGCATGTCCCGACCATAGTCCAAAAAGATTGTTGTTTGATATCCTACAGGCGGAAGAGGCGGGCATTCAATTGACTGAGTCATTTGCTATGTATCCTGCATCATCTGTCAGCGGGATGTACTTCAGCCATCCTGAATCAAAATATTTTAATGTTGGTAAACTGGAGAAAGACCAGATTGAAAGTTATGCGAAGGCATTAAACATTCAAGTTGAGCAAGCAGAAAAATTCTTACAATCCAATTTAAACTACATTCCTGAAAACGATTAATAAAGAAAATGAAAGTAACAGAACATATTGAAAGAGCGAAGGATACACTTTTTAGTTTTGAAATCCTTCCACCGCTAAAAGGACAAACCATCAATCAGATTTATGAAGCGATCGAACCATTGATGGAATTTAAGCCACCCTTCATTGATGTCACCTACCACCGTGAGGAGTATGTGTTTAGAAAGCAAGGCAATGGTTTGCACAAAAAACAATCTATCAGAAAGAGACCTGGAACGGTAGCGATATGCGCTGCTATTATGTATAAATACAATGTCGATGCCATACCTCATTTGATCTGTGGAGGATTTACCAAAGACCAAACTGAGTATGCACTCATTGATTTGAATTTCCTTGGTATCGATAATGTACTTGCCTTGAGAGGCGATCCGGTAAAAAATGAAAGCTCATTCATGCCAGAAGATGAAGGACATCAAGATTCATGTTCTTTGATCAGTCAGATAAAATATATGAACGACGGTGTCTATCTCGATGACGAACTTCAAAATGTAAATCAAAGTGATTTTTGTATCGGTGTAGCGGGCTATCCTGAAAAACATTTTGAGTCACCCAATATGATGAGTGATATTAGATATCTTAAAAAGAAAGTAGAAGCAGGAGCCGATTATGTAGTCACCCAAATGTTTTTTGATAACAAAAAATATTTTGAATTCGTAAATCTTTGCCGAGAGAATGATATCCATATTCCAATCATACCTGGCATTAAACCGATGACCACAAAGTCACAGATTTCAGCTCTGCCCAGACATTTCCATATCGATATTCCTGAAGATCTCTCTCAAGCCATCGAAAATTGTGCTGATAACAAAGCAGCAAGACAAATTGGAGTAGAGTGGGGTATACAACAATGCAAAGAATTGATTGCAGGAGGTGCACCATGCATTCACTTCTTTACCATGAGCCGGATCAACGTACAAGATTTTGAAGGAAGTTTTCTAAAAAAGTTCCAACCAGAACTTTCTTTGGTTTGCAGTAAGTGATGAGTATTTAATTGTTGGTTGACCTATATTTGTTCTTAAATTCACAATATTCTCATTGTCCTAAAAATTCGTGTTTAGCCCTCCCGATTTGGTTCCGATACATCGGGATAGGTGTGGGAGCCAGCTATTTGCGGGCCGTATTAAATCGGGAAGATTTTTTGCTTACTTTTTTATTTTGAAAAAAGTAAGACATAAAAAAAAACCACTCACTTTTGAGCAGGTTATTTTTTTTGAATAATTTTCAACACCCTTTGTCTTATAGACATCAGAAATGCCTCTGACCCCTATCAAAAAGTAAAAAAATTATCAGTTTTTTGTTTAGCCTCAATCTTTATGGGCTTTGTAGTAGCTTAATTTATCACAACTTTTTTGCTGATAAATCCATCTTCGGTCCTGATATTTAGAATATACATACCAGGTGTAATATCGGAAACATCCATGTATGTTCGTTGACCATTAAGGTACTCTGCATTCTTCTGAATAAATCTGCCATCCGTCGTGTACAATTCAAGTCCGATTTTGTTGGAAGAAATCTCAGACCGGAATTCAACTTCAAGATAATCGCTGGCAGGATTCGGGCCGACACTGACGATGATTTCACTGTTCAATTCTTGTGTGGACACAGTTTGAGTTAAAGTGAGTGGAATGTACGCTGCCCAAAAGTTGTTAATACCAAATGTTCTGGCATTAATATCAGCTTCTGAATCATCACCTCCAACAGCGAACATGGTACCAAATCGATTGATTTCCTGACTTTGTGCAAAGGCAAAATTCATTGGCTCATAGCTGAAGTTTGGATTTACTCCTCGATTGGCTGCAAGTATTCTGTATTGGTTTCCAAGTTCGCCGGTCCCCAACGGTCGCATGTGTACGCAAGCCAAATAATGGGAGTCATCAAAAAGTGGGATAGCATTCCCATTGGTTGGGGTTAGATTAACGGTAACTCTTCTTAAATCTGCTTGGGTAAAATCCTCGGCTGAAACCAAAATATCATCTTTAGATAATTCAAATCTTTCATCGGGTTCACAAAGTCCGTTGTTGTTGCTATCAACCCATTGATATAAATTGATGGAAATAAAGCCCGGAGATTCTTCCAGTAAAGCGATATTCACTCCAAACTCTATGGTTTTTGCATACCAACCTTCACCTCTAGGCACATAATAGTAATTGCCATAGGTTTCATAAAACTCATTAGGCGTTGACCGATTTCCTAAATAGGTAAATCCTGCTTCCTCTTCAGACATTACTTTCGAAAATGTACTCTCTGTGGTCCTAAACCCAAAGTCAATCCTGTTATTTGTATCGTCACCATCATTGTCAGAACTAAGAATGTAGCTACCTGTATAATCATCGACCACATCAATTGGTGGATCTACCAAAACGGGAAATATTCTGTTCCAATCATCTTCTTGTGCAAGCAAAGTCTCGTAGTCAATATTCTCAGAATAAATAACATCTCCTCCCGAATTGGTCACTCTCGCTTCAAGATTTACTCCAGTGATATCTACATTTCCATTGTTTTCAACATCGACCATCATTGGGAACGGTTCAACTTGACTGGCAGGTACCAGGTAGTTTGGAGCTACTGCATACCAATTGGTCATAACCTCAACATCCGCTTGTGGCAAATTCTTTATAACAACATCGTCAATCATCCAAAAGTATAAATCATTGGCAAAAATAAAGCGGATTCTAGATCCTGCTTGATTGGCCAATTCTGGAATAGAAACTGATACTTCTTCAGGTGTATCACCTGCAGAAAAGATTGAAGCGGTGCATTCATATTCAGTAATAATGGGAATGGTATCAATCCAGGTCATACCATTATCAATACTATAAGCAATTCCAGCCCCATCAGGCAAATTATTCAAACCAGAATTTAGACCCAGTAAATAAGAAGTAAATTCTACGACCGGATAAGGCACATCTGCCAAATCAATGGTGGGTGATGTCAAATTGCCACTGTGTTGTAAATCCAATACATCAGGTGAATAGAAATCGCACTCGGGATTGAAAATGTTGTTGTATGCATCTGAATCAAAAAGCGCGACACCATTGCACCATGTTTTTGAAGTCAAGAATACACTACTCTGGCAGAAACAACCATTGGGTGTCGCATCACCATCCCAAATCCAAATGTCTTCTTCGTCTGAGACTCCTTTGGTCACCCAATCACCAAGCCCACCGTCAAAAGCTCCTTCTCCATTAAAACCCCATACAACGGTACTGTCGTATTCGATGCCGCATGGTAGTGGAATATATGCGAGTGTACCTGCAACAGATCCACTTTCGAGTTCCATTTTTAAAATATCGCAGTTGTTGCCAGTTGCCATGACAGCCAAGACATTAACCTGATCTCCCAGTGTACCAGGACCCATGGCAAAGGTGTTATCCGGATTGTTATTGCAAATGATAACTGCAATGGCTCCAGCAGCTTCAGCATTTAGGCATTTAGCTCCAAATTCACATGCTCCTCGATCAATGATGGCGATCGAACCTGTTAAATTGTTGGTGACTGCTTCACAAGCAAGTATGTCTTCTGCCAACATCAATCCACCGGAAACAGCATTGCCACTCAAATCTCCGAATTGGCCTAAAGTGACTGGAATACTGATTTCCTCTCCATCTGCATTCGTGATGGTAAGGTTGTTAATGTTTTGAGCATTGATCAAATGGCCCAAAAAGATCAGCACAACAATTGTGAGGTTTTTAAGATTTGGGTAGAAAATATTCATAAAGCGAATTTTATGATTAAAAAAAGGGAGAAACCTGACGGTCTCTCCCTAAATATATCTATTAATCTAATCTTCTCGTTATTCTCTCAGCTCTTTTATTTTCTTTGTCTACTTGAAGATTAGTTACCTTGGATTACAACTTTTTTGCTGATGAATCCATCTTCAGTTCTTACGTTGACGATATACATACCGCTAGCAAGATTTGATACGTCCATTCTTACAGCATTTCCGTTCAAGTATTCAGTAGAACCTTTTACGAACTGACCATCAAGCGTATACAATTCGAGACCAATTTTGTTAGAAGAAACTTCTGATCCAAAATCAACTTGAATGAAATTTGTTGCTGGATTTGGTCCAACTGATACCAATAAATTCTTATTCAATTCATTGACACTTGAAAGAGGCTCTAATCCTATTTTAAGAGGCATGTAGGCAGTCCAAGTTCCGTTGGCACCAAAAGTACGTCCCGCAATATCAGCTGTCGTATCGTCACCACCAGTTGCGAACATGGTTCCAAATCTGTCGACTTCAAAACCAGTATCAAAAGCAAAGGTCATTGGTGCATAATAGAAATTAGGCTGAGAAGCGTTGGTCGCCAAAACTCTGTATTGATTTCCAACCTGTCCTGTTGACAATGGTCGCATGTGTGCCATTACAAGGTAATGAGCATCATCATCAAGAGGAATATCTTCACCATTTGTTGCTGTGAAAGGTACATAAACATTTCT
>JAHDDD010000321.1:592-4857 GCA_020629535.1 Saprospiraceae bacterium | reverse complement strand
AATGCAATGATATTTTCTTATTCCCGATTGAAGTGGAGGATTTCGTTGTCAACAGTGAAAGGTTTGTTGACGCGTGCTCTGGAAGTTTGTTTGGTATCGACATACAGACTGAGTACTTCCCAGTGGTAGTTAGCTATGTTTCAAATGGAGAAAGAGTAGATCTTATGACCTTCAATGAATCCAGCAACACCGTTGAGATTCCTGAAGGAACATATGAAGGAGTAAGAGCCACAAATGCGAATGGCTGCGACAAATATATGGGTAGCATTACTTCTGTTGCGGACCCAAGATATGAGATTACAGTTGTAACAATGGACCCTGTCAATTCATGTGTCGGTATGGACGTATTTCTTTCTGCACCAGCAGGATACGATACATACAATTGGAGTACCGGTGATTCAGGTCAAGAAATTGTGTATCAAGATGAATTTTCCACCACGGTGGAAATGGTGGCAAGCAAAGAAGGACAGTGTGATCATATCTATTTCTTCCCTGTTGAATTTAATGAATTCAATACTTTTATAACTGAAACTGGTCAGGCATGTGAAGGTAGTGAATATGCATTTGAGATTGTTTCAAATGTTTTTCCTGTCGTCCTGACACACAATGTGAATGGTGAGCATGTTACACTTGTCACAATCAATGAAAATTCAACTTCAGTGATCATTCCCGAAGGAGTGTACCAAGGAGTCAGAGCTAAAAATGAAGCTGGTTGTCAGACATTCATTGGAACCTTGGAATCGGTATCTGATCCGAATGCATGTACTGGTGAGAAAACAACCAGTTCAATTGCAATCGAGGTATACCATGATAAGGATTACGATGGTCTCAGATCAGCTTCAGAAGAAGGGTTGTCAAACGTGAGAGTCAATGTGATGGACAGTAACGGTTTGGTGGTATCTAGCATCACAGGATTGGATGGCTTGACATTGATTGATAAGTTAGAAGCAGGAGATTATTATGTTCAGTTTCAGTTCCCTGGAAGCGCCAGTGCAACTCATGCTGATGTAGGTTCTGACGAAAGCATTGATAGTGATGTAAACCACAACAATGGTCCGCAAACAACTTCATATTTTTCACTTGCTGGTGAAGACGATTTGTATGTAGTCACAGTAGGAGCGGGCAGTTATGTATTGCCAGTGCATTGGGATAATATTGACGCATACAACAAAGGGTCACACAACCTGGTATCTTGGAGAACCATGATGGAAGACAATGTCTCTTATTTTGAAATTCAAAAGAAAGATAACGCAACCGATGAGTTTTATCCTATCCAGACACTAGATCCTGGAGCAGACAATGGTTACTACCAATTCAAAGATTTCGACCTTTCAAGTGGTGTGACTTATTATAGAGTAATATCACATGATCACAATGGCTTCGCCATGAACTCAAATATTGTGGCTGTATCTGTAGAATTTGGTGGAGATGACGTGATGGCTGTATATCCTAATCCTACTGCTGATTATATTACAGTAGATGGATCATTTATCAAAGATGATAGTGTCATAGAAGCCAGAGTCATAGATATGTCTGGCAGGGTAATTTCGTTGCCTTCTTCTCCATCAGTAGGGGGTAGTGTGTCTTATGACCTCAGTAATTTACCTTCTGGTCATTATGCAATCAGCCTGTTAATTGATGGACTTTTACATTCTAAGAATTTAGTGGTAACAGACTAATTTCTCGATTTTTTAGATTTTAGGTTTGAGAAGCTATCCGGTTTTCGGGTAGCTTTTCTTTGTTTGCATCACTTGTAATGCTTCGTTATGAATGTCAATTAATTCGGTATCTGTATAATTTCGTTGCCTGTCAAAATCTACATCCGATATCACCTCATTCGCAATGTTAGATTCTTTCATTGGTTTTATATGTAATTCCTGCTTTTTCATTCCGTTCACTTATAAGACAATAGAATTGTAGGGTACCCCTACCTGAACACTACAATTTTTCAAAAAAAAACTGCCAACACTCTACATCTTTTTCCTGCAACATTTCAAACACTGGTAAACAATGGGCATTGACCATGTCAAAACCTCTACAGAGTTCAGTATTGAGTATTGAGCAAGGGGATACAGTTCTAAAGGCAAAATTAATGTAGTTGAAGGCTTTACGCCGGTGGGTGCTTCGATTAAGCTCCACACAGGGTTTTGTTTCGTTTTTTGTGGGGCAGACAAAAAAATGAAGATTAATAAGTTCAGAAACTTAAATGAAAAATCCATGCACAATTTCATTAATATGTTCTGACCACATTATATTTGCGCAAACCTGAGAACATGAAAGAAACCCTTCCAAAAAAAGCAGTTCTTGTACTCGAAGATGGAACTGTATTCGAAGGCCTTGCAGCCGGTAAGATCGGCACTACGGCTGGCGAAATCTGCTTCAACACTGGCATGACTGGATATCAGGAGGTTTTTACAGATCCCTCTTATTTTGGTCAGGTGATGGTGACCACCAATGCTCACATAGGAAATTATGGCACCTCTGAAAACGATACCGAATCAAATAAGATGCAAATCGCGGGTTTGGTTTGTAAAAATTTCACCAACAAATTTTCGAGAGAAATGGCAGACGCAGCCATTCAGGAATATTTCGAAAACCATAACATGGTCGTTATCCACCAATTAGATACACGTGCCATAGTGAAACACATTAGAGATAAGGGAGCCATGAACTGCATCATTTCTTCTGAAGAATTGGATGTGAATAAATTAAAAAAAGAACTGAAAGAAGTTCCATCCATGGCCGGTCTTGAATTGGCATCTAAAGTTTCAACAGACTCTGCCTATGAATTCGGTCCAGAAGATGCTAGTATCAAAATAGCAGCCCTTGATTTCGGTATCAAACAGAATATTTTGAGATGTTTTGCTGATCGAGGATGTAAAGTCAAAGTGTTTCCTGCCAAGACCTCTTTCGAGGAATTGAGATTATATAATGCAGATGGCTACTTCCTTTCAAACGGCCCAGGTGATCCATCGGCTATGGATTATGCTGTTCAAACCATCAAAAAAATTCTCGAGGCAAATGCACCCGTTTTCGGAATTTGTCTCGGACACCAATTGTTGGCATTGGCCAATGATGTGGAAACATATAAAATGCACAACGGACACAGAGGCATAAATCATCCTGTGAAAAATCTCATTTCAGGGAAATCAGAAATAACAAGTCAAAACCATGGCTTCGGAGTAAAAGCTGATGACATTCGACGAAAGTCAGACGAAATACAAATCACGCATGTCAACCTTAATGATGAGACCATTGAAGGAATAAAATTGGTGAACAAGCCCGCGATGTCCGTTCAGTATCATCCAGAATCTTCACCTGGACCGCATGACTCAAGATATCTTTTTGATGAATTTATTCAACTCATCAAAGCTCACAAAATGGAATTAGTAAACTAATCCAAACAAATAGTAATAAACAAGAAAAACCATTAACCATTCAACATTAAACTAAAATATGATCATCACAGAAATTATTGCACGCGAAATCCTCGACTCAAGAGGAAACCCAACCATCGAAGTAGAAGTCCTTACCTCTTCAGGAGCGACTGGAATGGCAGCTGTTCCTTCCGGCGCATCAACCGGCAAATATGAAGCAGTTGAACTTAGAGATGGAGACAAATCAAGATACCTGGGAAAAGGCGTGCTTAAAGCTTGTGACAATGTTGAAGAAATCATCCGCGAACATTTGATCGGAGAAAGCATCTTTGATCAAATCGGAGTAGACAATATCATGCTTGATCTCGACGGAACACCCAATAAAGGCAACCTCGGAGCGAATGCAATCTTAGGTGTGTCAATGGCAGTCGCCAAAGCGGCAGCAGAAGAATCAGGAATGCCACTTTATAGATACATCGGTGGTGTAAACGCACACATGCTTCCCGTTCCTATGATGAATATTCTCAATGGTGGTTCTCACGCAGACAACAGCATTGACTTTCAAGAATTCATGGTGATGCCTATCGGCGCCGAATCATTCAAAGAAGGACTCAGAATGGGTGTCGAAGTTTTTCACAACCTTAAAGCCGTATTAAAATCAAAGGGATACTCAACCAATGTCGGTGACGAAGGTGGATTTGCCCCAAACATCAAGTCCAATAAAGAAGCCATCGAAACCGTCCTTCAAGCCATCGAAAAGTCAGGCTACAAACCTGGTGAAGATCTTGTAATCGCTATGGACGCCGCAGCTTCAGAGTTTTATGATGAAGAAGCCAAAGTTTACCACTTCCACCAATCGACCGGAGATAAATTAACCTCCGACGAAAT
>JAHDDD010000321.1:0-582 GCA_020629535.1 Saprospiraceae bacterium | reverse complement strand
ACTGGAAAGAATGGGTAGACAATTACCCAATCGCCTCAATCGCAGACGGACTTCATGAAGACGATTGGTCTGCTTGGAACAAATTAACCGCATCCATCGGTGATCGCTGTCAGTTGGTAGGAGACGATCTTTTTGTGACCAATACCGAGCGATTATCAAAAGGCATCGCTGAATCTTCAGCCAACAGTATCTTGATCAAAGTGAATCAAATTGGTTCATTGACTGAGACGATCGAAGCCGTCAGCATGGCCCACCGAAATGGATTCACAAGCGTCATGAGTCATCGCTCCGGTGAGACAGAAGATACTACTATTGCAGATCTTGCTGTCGCCCTAAATACAGGACAAATTAAAACTGGTTCTGCTTCTCGCTCCGACAGAATCGCCAAGTACAATCAATTGTTGCGAATCGAAGAAGAACTGGAAGACGCCGCATACTATCCAGGCAAGAATTTGTTTAAGTGAGCTGTATTTAGTGAGGTAGTTTTTAATGAGCCAATTTTTAATGAGCTAGTACTTGTCAAGTAAATAAGTTTAAATGGTAGTGATTAGTGAGTAATGAGTAATTGCGTTAGTTCATAAT
>JAHDDD010000320.1 GCA_020629535.1 Saprospiraceae bacterium | reverse complement strand
CATGAGGCGACTCATACAAAACGATATTAAGGTAATTTCCAAAGTCGTTGAGATAGATCTTCATTTCTGACCCTGGGAGTTGCATGCCTTTTAATGTCTTCTCCCCTGACATGGTAATTTCTCTCAGTTCAGTCAACAAAGACTCAATATCTGAAACCAACAACTTAAGATAACTTGCTTCTTTGAAACCTCTGATGGTAACGCAAAAGATGATTTGCTGGTACAAATTATTAAGCATATTGCTATTCCAGATTTCAGTAACGTTTTGCCTGTAGTAGCTGTCCAATGTTTCTTTCCTGAAATGTTCCCCTGTGACATCCACTTCTCTGTTGTCTTCGACCACCAACGGAACATCATCCCAATGAAGATGCCTCCAGACAGACATGAGAAAATTGAAGATGTATCTATGCGAGAAATAATAAAAGACTGGTAGTTCATTGGCAAGGTAGGTCATTTGTATTCCTTCCTTATTGTGATTTGCTTTGATGATTTTCATGAACTTCTTGAATTGATCAAGAAAAACATCCTTAGAGGGCTTATCATCTTTAAGAACGAATGGGTGTGAAAAGGAAATAAACTCATCTCTAAAAACATCGTCTAATGAAACATTAAATCTGTTGGCCAGTTGTACCGCTTCTGTCAAAGTCAATGCGGTTTCACCATTCATTCTTTTGTATGCTGCTCCCTTTTTAATTGTTAGTTCTTCCATGACACCTGAAAGGACCGGAGTCGCATTTGTTTCACGCCTTTTAATCAGGTAATCAAAAAACTTTTTTTGATAGTGCTCTTGCAGATTCATAATGGAAATAATTGTTTACAAGGTATAAACAACGAAATAAATCCATTGGCAATATTCTTACAATTAATAAAAATTTTACATAGCATGTTTTTTAACACACTTATTTGAAAATAAATTGAAGAATTTTATTGTAAGAGAATTTTTTTTTTCTAAAAAACAGGCTGCGTTGCTGACTCAAAAACCGATTGATTGGATGCGGTTTGAAGCGGGGTCGCATTTGGATTAAAATAAAAAGAACTGCCTTTCAGCAGTTCTTCAAAAACACCCTTTTAACTTTCTTTGTTGCACTTCAAATATCGGTTGAAAAAACACTCAAATCCAGCCATATAAGCCTACGCCTCATATGGATCATGGCTACATTCTTTCTACAACTTGCTCAAAACTGTCGGCTATTAGTAGTTTAGAAGTTCTTGAAGTTTAGATTTCACTTTTTCTGCATTTGGAAGCATGGCAGATTCCAATGTGCTGTTTAATGGAATAGCAGGCATATTTTCAGAGCCAATCAACAAGACAGGTGCATCCAACTTGTCAAAACATTGTTGTTGGATCTTTCCGGCGAGGCTCATAGCGAAACTCAGATCGAGTGGTTCTTCAGTGACAACAAGACATCTTCCATGTTTTTCCACTTCCGTAAAAAGCAATTCTTCATCAAGTGGATACAGACTTCTTAAATCAAGAATACTGATGCTGTCAGACATATCCTTTGAAGCTTCCAGGCTCCAATGTACGCCCATTCCATAGCTTACAATCAATGCTGATTCTCCATTATCCAATTTTGACTGCGTTGCTCTTTGGATGACGTCTCCTCTGCCAATGGGCACGACATAATCTTCATCTGGTTCAGGTCTTCTTGCTGTTTCTGTTCCCGGAACTTTTGACCAATACAACCCTTTGTGTTCAAGAATTACAACTGGGTTTGGGTCATAATAGGCAGCTTTCATCAAGCCTTTCATATCTGCACCATTGCTTGGATAGACAACCTTGATTCCTCTTATACTTGTTAAAATCGATTCAACTGAACTAGAATGGTAAGGACCGCCACTGCCATATGCTCCGATTGGAACTCGAAGAACCATACTAACTGGCCATTTACCATTTGAAAGATAACATGAGCGACTCACCTCTGTGAACAATTGATTGAGCCCAGGCCAAATGTAATCTGCAAATTGGACCTCAACAATTGGTCGCAATCCAACCGCAGACATCCCAACCGTTGATCCTACGATGAATGCTTCTTGAATGGGTGTATTAAAGACTCTTGCATCTCCAAAAAGGTCACCTAAAGTTGCGGCTTCTCTGAATACTCCTCCCAATCGCTTGCCAACGTCTTGTCCGTAAAGCAAACATTCTGGGTGCTTGGACATGAGCTCTTTGATGGCAAATAAAGCAGAATCAACCATAACTTTCTCTTCTGCTCCTTCGGGTGCTCTGACTCCGGTCTCGATGTTATTTACCGGTGGGTGGTATGCGTAATCAAATAGATCTGATGGTTTAGGATCTTCAGCTGCAAGCGCTCTAATGTATTGATCTTCGACCATTTCCCGCACTTCATTTTCTAATTTGATAATGCGCGATTCTTTGACACCATCTTTTAAAAGGCGTTTTCTCAAGAGAACAGCAGGATCTTGTTTTTTATCTTCTTCTAAATCATCTCTGTACCATTCCATTCTTACTCCTGAAGTGTGATGATTCAAGAGAGGCACTTCTGCATGAACCAGAAATGGTCTTCTTTCTTTTCTGACAGTCTTGACCACTTTTTCCATGCCAATCATGCAGTCTTCCATATCAGTGCCAGACAGCTTCACACACTCCACCCCTTTAAAACCTTTTATATAATGGCTCGCATCTTGTGCTCTTATTTCTTCCGCTTTCGCTGAAATATCCCATTCATTGTCTTGTATAAGATATATGATGGGCAACTGTTTTAGTGCTGCCATTTGAAAGGCTTCCGCAACTTCTCCTTCCGTCACTGAAGCATCGCCTAAGGAACAAAGTACAACTGGAAATTCGTTGGCGGTGTTGAGTTTGTGGATTTCTTTATACTGTATTCCCAATGCTGCACCTGTAGCAGGAATGGCTTGCATTCCTGTTGCTGATGATTGGTGAGGTATTTTGACACGATCATCATCATTGAGACTAGGATGAGAATAGTAGCTTCTTCCACCAGAAAATGGATCATCTCTCTTTGCCAAAAGTTGAAGCATCAATTCATAAGGACTTACGCCCATCCCCAAAAGCAATGAATCATCGCGATAATATGGGAATGCATAATCATATGGTTTTAATGTAATGCCCGCGGCAATTTGAATGGCCTCATGTCCTCTTGAAGTGGCGTGTACGTATTTGGATGTTACCTTTGTATTCTCCTCATAGATGTTGGTCATACAAACCGAAGTGTACATCAGCCTATAACACGCAATTAATTTTTTCAGATTCGAGGTAGTTGGTTTTTTGGCAGGCATATAAAGAGGATTAACTAACGTTTGTTAGTCATCAAATTTAACGAAATAGATGCAGAATTTGTGCAATTTTGTCCAATCAAAGTCCAATATCTGCTCGTTAATTTGTAGAAAATGTAAAGTGTACGAATGTCAGACAAAAAATCAAGGATAAAACTCCTCATCGAAGCGACAGAAGAGGAAAGGAAAATTGAAGAAAACTATTTTTCTGACATTGCTCAAAGCAAAACAAAAAAGGAGAAAGTTGAATCTGGATATCTTCTTTACCCATTGAATATTATCCGACGCAACTATGCTATTGGAGAATATGTTGAAGTAACCCTTGAATTACCTGAAGGACATAAAATTTCTAAATCAAAATTTAGGGCGGGCATTGGATGTATGCTGGTAGCGGAATCTCACGAAACCTATTCATTCAAAGGAACCGTAAACCAAATAAAGCGAAAGGAAATCTCTATACTTCTCCGGTCAGATATCATTGAAAAAGATAGCATTCCCCACAAAGCGAAGATTGGACTGGAAGTCATCTATGATGAAAGACCCTATAAAATTATGAAGGAGGTCTTGGAAGATGTCATGAAATCTGAAGAAAACCATGTGAAAGAAATCAGATATTGCATCGATAAAAAGACACCTTATCGTTTGCAAGAGATGTATCCCGGCCATCCATTTACGATTGATCCAAAACTAAATCAATCTCAGAAGGATGCCATTTTAAAATGCATACAGACACCGTCAGTCAGTGTGATTCATGGTCCACCTGGTACCGGAAAAACCACTACATTAATTGCCTTAGTAAAATCATTGCTTGAAAAAGAAAAAAGAATCCTCGTAACTGCTCCGAGTAATAACGCTATTGATTTACTTGCATTCCTTCTTGATCAGATTGGAATTAACGTGATCCGAGTTGGTAACTTATCAAGAATCGGGGACCGGATTGCTCATCTGACCATTGCTGAAAAAGCAAGATTACACAAGGATTGGTCTCACATCAAAAAAATAAAAATCCAAGCATCCGATATTCGAAAACGTGCAAAGGCATTCAAAAGAAATTTTGATAAAGATGCATACTACAGGCGGAAGAGATTGATAAAAGAAGCAAAAGATCTCAATAGCTGGGCCAATGATATGGAGCAAAAATTGGTAGATTTTCTTTTCGAAGATTGTCAGGTTGTCGCATCCACATTGATAGGAATCAAAGGCAAACATACGGAGCATCTAAGATTTGACACGGCAATAATAGATGAGGCATCTCAATCACTTGAAGCGGAATGTTGGAATGTTATATTGAGAGCGAAGAGGGTTATTCTGGCAGGTGATCACAAACAGCTACCCCCAACCGTCAAATCTAAAAAATCAGAAGAGCTTGGACTTAGTGTCACTCTGCTCGATCAATTAGCAGATGTAGAAGAAATTAGCTCTATACTGGCTATTCAATACAGAATGCATGAATCGATCTTAGGTTTTTCTAACAACGAATTTTATGATTCAAAACTCGGTTCACATGAATCTGTTCGGGACCGCAAACTACATGGCGATAACAAACCATTCCAACTCATTGATACCATTGGGACTGGATTTGAAGAATCATTCAATCATGACCAAAAGAGCTTCAGAAATGAAGGTGAAT
>JAHDDD010000319.1:3857-4896 GCA_020629535.1 Saprospiraceae bacterium | reverse complement strand
CAACTTACTTTATGTTTAGCCTCAATTTTCAACATTCAGGCAGGCCAAACTTTACTTATATGATTTGAATCCTTCAAACATCCAATTAGCCAACGCTTGTCTGTTGCTCGGAAGCAGCAATCTCTTTTGATCAGATTGATTTCTGATATTGGCCAATTCGACATATAACGCAGTTGGGTATGTGTTACGAACCATGTACAAATTACGATCTTTCACAAAGCCTTTGTAGCCTCTGTTTTTTTGATAATAATCGTATTTCTCTTTAAATGTTTTCTGCATGTGCTGGGCAAGTGCCTTGCTATCTTTTCCGTGTTCGTAGTAATAAAAGAAAGTATCAGTTTTCCGGTCCTTTGATCTGGAATCAATGTGAATCATGATCGCATATTGTTCCTTTATTCCTTTCTTTTTGTACTTGAGGTACAATTCGTTGATATTCTTTGCTCGTTGTTCCAATCTTCTTAGTTGACTACCAGGAAGTGGAAATTTACCCATGCTTTTTTCATCATTGTCACATTTCAAAAATTGTTCTTTCCTAATTCCATCATTTTTATCCTGAATGATCATGTGTACAGTGGCACCATGTTGCATGAGATTCCTTGCCAGTCTCAAAGCCACATCATACGCATATTCGTCTTCACACATCTTTTGAGGACAATCTTCACAATAGGCGCCAGGGTCTGGACCACCATGTCCACTGACGATGTAGTACACTTTGTTTTTCAATGTTTTATCAATGATCTTAACCCTCGATTCTTCTTTTCCAAACAAAGGCTCGATGAGATAATTTGCATTCGGTTCGAGATCCAATTCTGGCTTTTTAGTCACCGTAGATTTCTGTTCTTTTGTTGAGGATACTTTTGACGTGGAGCAATTTATTTCACTGTATTGAACCCAAAGTTCTTTACTGTCAACATAATTCTTCGAGACCAATTTTTTGGTGCTCAACCAATCATTGTATTCTTTGATTCGGATCGCTTTGTTCCAATCTTCAATTTCGATGGTCGAACGAATACTCTTGCCATTGTATTTATATTTAAGT
>JAHDDD010000319.1:0-3847 GCA_020629535.1 Saprospiraceae bacterium | reverse complement strand
ATTAGAACCCACTAATTTTTATATTTTGTTCAATATTTTTGTAGTCAATGCCTTTCATCAAAGGTCTGTCTTCTTTTAGTTCATTGATTTGATAAAAGTATGCACGATTACAATCATTGATTGCGATTCGATATTTTCTCAACAAAGAAAATACACCATCACCATTAGAAGCTTGTACAGTAAGGTAATTGGAAGAAACAGGATCATTGTGGGAATCAGCATTCAAAGCAACACAAAAAAACATTGCCAGAACGACAGTGTAAAGGAATTTCATAAATCGGTTATTTGAGATACTCAAAGTTCAAAAATACAATAAATTACATATTATAGAAAAATATAATGTGTTATTTTCTTCATAAGGCGGGCAATCAGTAATTATATTCTAATTTTGCATAAGATTTATGACCAGAATCATTGCCATAATCAAGAAAGAATTGTTGCTTGACGCCCGTCAAAAGAACCTGATTTTAGCATTGATATTGTATACCGTTACCAATAGTTATGTGGCATACAAGGCATTTTTTAATATGCCCAAAATGAGTTGGAACTCAGTTTTTCTCATCATTTTCCTTTATATCGGACTGAATACCATATTAAAGAGCTTTGGCGGGAGGTATTCAAACAGGTATTTACATTATTACAGCTACTACAATCCTGTTGAATTATTGATCGCCAAGATCATTTACAACTTTGTGTTGCTTTTCATTTTAAGTGCATTTTTAGGTTTGATCTTGTTGCTTTTTACAAATCACCAAATGGCCGATTGGAGTTTGTTTCTTCTTTCATTATTGGCGGGTTGTTTTGGTATCAGTTGTTGCTACAGTGTCATCTCCCTTATGTCTGTAAAGTCGAACACGAATGCTACCATATTTTCTGTACTTGCATTGCCATTGGCATTTCCCATTTTACTCACTATGCTAAAACTCAATGCAAACTCATTGGGTCTGATCAATGATACCGACATATACACGGATGTTTTGATTTTAGGGGCTATCGCAATGATGTTTTTATCAATATCTTTGGTCGTGTTTCCAAGTCTTTGGAGATCTTAAATTTGCATTATGAAACAATATTGGTGGAAAATTCTCGGAGTACTTTTAATGTTTTATGTTTTGGTGGCCGGTTTGATCGTTCCTCTAAAACCCGGAATTTTGAATTCGTCTCCTACCAGTGCAGAGGCCGGTAAGAGTGTGTCTGTCACCATCGATGGTTACAATACCAACTTCAAGTCAGCAAAGGAGAATCAGGTCTTCTTAAAATTTGATGAAAATCAGATATTAAAAGCCAGCCTGGTTGATGCTACATCTGAAACGATGATGAATGTCAAATTCGACATTCCAAAAGAAATCCAAACAAACAAGAAAATTGCAGAAGCTACCCTGATCATTGACAATGAGCTAGACGGACCTGCATTGTTGCCAGCAGCCATGTTTGTAAAGGGTTTTATCAACGCACCTTCAAATGTTTGGGTTGGAGACATTCGCGAAAGCATGCATGTAAAATCAGATTTCGCCTTTCCTTTTAGGAATATACTTTATGAAACAGTAAGAAATACTTTTTTCCATGTCGCCATTTGGATGGCAATGTTCATTCTCCTGACAATCTCCGTCTTTCATAGCATCATGTATCTAATCAACAGAAAAGAAGTCCATGATTTCAAAACCAATGGATATACCTCCATTTCAATTGTGTATGGTCTTATTGGATTGGCGACCGGAGCTATGTGGGCAAAGCATACTTGGGGCACTTATTGGACCAATGACATCAAACTCAATATGGCAGCCATTGCGATGTTGCTGTATACGGCATATTGGTTGCTCAGGTCTTCGATTGAAGATGTAGACTCAAGGGCCAGACTTTCTTGCATTTACAACATTTTTGCATATTCCTCTTTGATACCACTGCTTTTTGTCATTCCAAGATTAACAGATTCTTTGCACCCAGGAAATGGAGGAAATCCAGCTTTGGGTGGCGAAGATTTAGACAATACTTTGAGAATGGTTTTCTATCCAGCGATCATTGCGCTCAGTTTGATCGGCGGTTGGGCCGCTCAATTGTATTGGAGGTATCTCAGAGCAGAAAATTTATCGATAGAACAAGGTAAAATGTAATTAAAAATTTTCAGATTTATCGAATAAAGCTACATTTGCGTCAGACAATTTGAGTCTAATGACTAATACAATAAAATCATTTCTCCTGCTCGGATTTCTCACCTTGCCCCAAATCATTTATGCAGAATCTGGACAAGACTTCTTACGAAGTACAGGTAAGATATATGTGGTGGTTGCAGTCATTTGTATCCTCTTTCTAGGGATAGTTCTTTTCCTTTTCCGCTTAGACCGGAAAATCTCTAACATTGAGAAAAAAATATCAAATGAGTCATAAACAAGCCAGTTTTTATCAAAGTGTTCAGACCAATTTTGAGAAAGCTGCGAAAGTATCGGGGTTGCCAAAAGGACTTTTGGCGCAAATCTCAGCATGCAATGCAGTATATCAAATGAGATTTCCTATTAAATCAGGAAATGGGTATGAGGTCATCGAGGCCTATAGAGTACAACACTCTCATCACAGATTACCGACCAAAGGTGGTATTCGATTTAGTCATCTTGTTAATCAAGAAGAAGTGATGGCACTTGCATCACTCATGACATACAAATGCGCCATCGTGAATGTACCTTTCGGAGGTGCAAAGGGTGGAGTAAAAGTTAGTACAAGGAAATATTCTGAAGAACAACTAGAGAAAATCACAAGACGATACACCGTTGAACTTGTAAGAAAAAATTTCATTGGACCTGGTACAGATGTACCTGCACCCGACTATGGGACAGGAAGCCGCGAAATGGCATGGATACTTGATACCTACGTTCAATTGAGAAACGGCGAGCTGGATGCAGCTGCTTGTGTTACAGGAAAACCAACAGGGCAGAATGGAATTCAAGGACGGACAGAAGCTACCGGTAGGGGCGTATACTACGCCACAAGAGAGTTGCTTAACGATGAAGAAGAAATGAAGGCTTTGAAAATGAAGCCTGGGACAGAAGGTAAAACCATCGTCATTCAAGGTCTAGGTAATGTAGGAACATACACGGGCCTAATTTGTACCGAAGAAGGTGGAATGAAAGTTATTGCCGTCTCGGAAATAGAAGGTACTATCTATAATCCTGATGGTATTGATATTGATAAATTGGTAAAGTACCGCAAAAAGAAAAAGACCATCATTGGTTTCCCGGGTACAAAGAAAATGGCCAAAAGGGAAGATTGGGTAGGCATCAATTGCGATGTATTAATACCTGCTGCTTTGGAAAGCCAAATTAACAAAGCCAATGCAAAGAAAGTGAAAGCAAAGATTATTGTTGAAGCAGCCAATGGACCTGTGACAGCTGAGGCAGAAGAAATCTTGCTCAAAAAAGGAGTTGTGATCCTACCAGATATGTATGCAAATGCAGGTGGAGTAACAGTTTCATATTTCGAATGGTTGAAAAATCTATCACACATTCGTTTTGGTAGAATGGAAAAAAGATTCGACCAAAGAGCATACACCCAACTGGTCAACAAAGTAGAGGATCTCACCGGAAAGAAAATTTCTAAAAAAGAGAAAACCCTCTTGACCAAAGGAGCCGATGAAATTGATTTGGTAAGATCTGGCCTTGAAGAAACCATGATTCAAGCCTATCATGAAATCAGAAACATCAAGAGAAGAAAGCGAAATGTAAAGGAATGGAGAACGGCAGCTTTTTTGGTCGCCCTTGAAAAAGTGGCAAGTGATTATATGTCACTTGGTATTTTTCCATAGCGGACAAAGACAGACAAACAAACAAAAAGAGGAAGTCATTCGGCTTCCTCTTTT
>JAHDDD010000318.1 GCA_020629535.1 Saprospiraceae bacterium | reverse complement strand
GTGCGGTAGACAAAAAATGAAGATTAATAAGTGCAGAAACTTGAGTTAGCAATTCGTAATTACATGGGTACTTTTAACTACGTCTGGAAGAAAAGCGAAATTGTTTAAGGTTTTTGCTGTTTTTTTAAACAAAATCAGAGAATAGCCATTTATAATAGAAATAAACGATTATGAATATTGCAGTTGGCGAAAAAATACCTGATTTTGAATTGCAGAATCAAGACGAAGAGTTGATAAGCAACAAATCCCTTAAAGGTCAGAAGTTTCTGATGTTTTTCTATCCAAAAGATGATTCTCCGGGGTGCACGAAAGAAGCTTGCAGTGTTCGTGATAATTTCAAAAAAATCTCCAAAGAAGGATTCAAAATTTTTGGAGTAAGTCCTGATACACCTAAGAAGCACAGGAAGTTTATTGAAAAATATGAATTTCAGTATGACCTTCTTTCAGACCAAGATAAAACCGTACTTAATGCGTTTGGACTTTGGGGTCCAAAGAAATTTATGGGAAAAGAAATCATTGGTGTTTATAGAACCACCGTTCTTGTAGATGAAGAAGGTGTGGTATTGGATATTATTTCAAGTGTAAAAACCAAGATTCATGGTGAGCAAATCCTAGACTCTATCGCGGGAGCTTACGCAGACTCTTCTCAGTAAAAGACTATTATATCTGAATTTTTAGTTTCGCTTCATTTTCGACATGATCACTGACGTATACAGTGAACGAGTTACATCCTGAAGGCAAATTTCTGACTGCCACAGTGAGAACATCTGTCTTTAGATCGAACGAGAATGGAACCCATTCTCCACAGGCTGAAACCGTCATTGGGTAATCTCCAAGTGAACTATCAAAATCAATGTTGTCTCCTATTTTAAAAAGGTACTTCTTATTTGATCCTGAACCGGTTGTTGCATGTCTTACGATGTTTGGTGGAATCAAGTCTTGGTACATTTCGAATTGACCAAACTCATCGAGGTAGACGACAAAAGTATCTTGCTCTAAAGATCCGCCAAAGTTTTTCCGCTTCCCATTTTCTTTCTTTACCACACAATACTTCGAATCTTTGATGGGCATTGGAATGCTCAATTTAAAAGACCGATGCGGTGGACTGTTTTCGTTTTCTATACGCACAGAATAGTTTGGACTCTTTTTTTCTGAAATACGTATTCTTTGATCATTATACAATGTACCGTCAAAAAATACGATCTCAGATCCTGCTGATGTGATGATCGTGTCTTGCATTCCACAATGCATCAATCTACCCTCTTCCGATTTCTCAGTTATTAGGTCTTCATGGCGAGAGAAGGCAATTTCGAAATGACTCTTGTTGCCAGAATTATCTCCCACGCTAACTTTGAAAGTATGGTCTGTCTCTGTACTCAACCAGCCATGTTTTGAAACAGTATTATAATTACTTAATGGATTGCATTTTGCATTGAATAATTTCAAAATCTTTGTTCGTGTCTTCTCATAGTGAGGATAGTCTATGATCGCATTCAATGCCTTGGATTCACTAAAGTCTATGACATCAAAAGCCGAATAAAAATAAGTTGAATCATTGGCTGTAATCTGAAGGTCATAGACACCATTTTTATTCCAAACACCATCAGAACGATCATAGGCACTCAATCCGATACCAACGTATTGACTGCGTACGTTGACGACAGATGGCATGCAAGTGTACTGGTTTTTATCTCTTTTAATGTTTAATTGAGACTTCTTAATGGGATTGCCATCATTATCCAATTCATAGACGTAGACAGCATTGATCACTGGTGCGATCTTATCTGTTACTTTGATGTCAAATTTAGAAGGTAAGACTGGTCTTTCGGTCAATGTTTCCCTAATTTCAAAGTGCAAATGTGGAGCACTTGACTTTCCAGTATTGCCCATCTCGCCGATCTCTTCACCTTGTGTGACAGCAAATTTTTCAGGAGGCAGGTAAATATCTACCTCAAAAGATTGGACTTCACGTTGGACTTTCTCAATATAGTTTTCCAGGGCTTTACTGAATGTGCGAAGGTGTGCATACACCGTCGTATATCCATTTGGATGATCGACATATACGGCCCGACCGTAACCCGAGCTTTCTATTTTTATTCTGGAGACATGTCCAGCTTCACTTGCTACAATCGGATCTCCTTCCTGTCCTTTTGAGGACTTGATATCTATGCCTGCGTGGAAATGATTTTTGCGTAATTCTCCAAAGCTCCCAGCCAATTTCATCGGATGATTGACAGGAGGAATGAAATTGGTGCTGTCTGGATCAATTTGAGTGGATCCAGGCAGGGCAATCATGACAATAAAAATCAATGGAACTATGACTCTACTTAAACAACTCACGTATCTTATTTCTAATAAGTTCTCCTGCTTCAACGGGCAATACTTCTTTTCTACTTAATTTCTCCAGCAAAGATGTCTTAAATTTTTCAATCTCAACAATTTCATTTACAGAACTCAATATGGCCTTTTCTATTTCTCTTTGCATCCATAAATTCATTTGACTGGCTCGATGGCGACTCAGATAATCTGAATTTTTGATATGAGTAAAGAACGATTCGATTTCATTTTCAATTTTGTCTTGATTGATAAAATCGACGGAACTGTATAAAATACAATCGGGTGAATATTGATGTTCTTTTGGGCTCATCAATGCTTTTGCATTTTTGATGGCTTTGGCACTTTGCTTCGCTATTTCAGTCTTGTTGCCATCGCATTTGTTGACAATGTACAGATCTGCCAATTCCATGATACCTCTCTTGATTCCCTGCAACTCATCTCCTGATCCTGGTTGGATGATGAGGATGTACATATCAACCATATCTTTGACCAAAACCTCAGCTTGGCCTACACCTACTGTCTCCACAAAGATGGTATCAAAACCAGCCATTTCACACAAGAGTATCGAATGAAAGGTAGCATTTGCCACTCCACCTCTTGCCAATCCTGAAGGGCTAGGGCGAATGAATGCTGTCTTTTGAAGAACCAAATTATCCATTCGGGTCTTGTCGCCTAAGATCGAACCACCACTCTCAGGACTGGAAGGATCCACAGCCAATACAGCCAAAGCGTTACCTTTTTCGCAGAAGTAAGAACCCCAACTGTCGATAAAACTACTCTTGCCTGCTCCTGGAGATCCGGTGATAGCAATTCGTTTGGTCTGATCGTTTTTTTTGTGATGTTTCAATATTTCCACGATCATTGACTGATCGGCTTCTAGGGTACTTTCAGCAAGACTCAAGGCATGGCTTAGGGCTTGATGATTCCCATTTGAAATGCCTTCTAAGAGTTCGTCTTTAGACCAATGTTTGCGAACTGCTTTTTGGAATCTTGGATTTATATTTTGGGGTTGATCACTCAATTCAGACAATATGGTTTTTGAAATTTTCCCACGCTTCTTTGGCCAGTTCCTTCGTCATTGATTCTATCGAATAGCTTCCCGCTAACGGATCAGCAATGTGCTCGGTCCGACTTTCCATTTTTAAAATGTGCTGAATATTGCTGTTCAGTCTGGACATGTTGATGTCATTTGAACCAGCATCAACATGTATCAAATTGGCGGTACCAAGTATTGAATTTATAATGGCATTTGTGTTTGCGATCAATGCCATATCATCATCATGAGAAGTTTCTTTCACAATCAATGCTTTCACAAAGAGTGGATGAAAATCAATTTCATGCAGAGATAAAAGATTGGCCCACAACACCCTCAACGCTCGCATCATTGAAACATTGGTTGGAAGGTGGTGCGAAACTTTCACTTCAGCTCTTATTTGAGAAACATTGATTTTACTCAACGCTACTAATTTTAGGTAACCATGGATTTGTGCACACATCGAAGCCAGCGATTCTACAAAATTATTGGCTTTGCTTTTGGCAGTGAGGAAATGCACACGTGAAAATGCCTGAATCTCTTCTTGATGGTCAATGACACCATTCACCGTAAGGTTCATCCCCGCCATCAGCATTGAATTGGAGACATCCGAAGCTTTGAAATATTGCAAAATTTGCTCAATGTCCGAATCAGAATCATCCACGAAAGTGAAATCATGATAGATCATATCTGAGTACACACCATCAAGAAGCTTTGGAAGGTTCGAAGCAACATTCGCCGAAAGGCCAATACTCTCTACACCATTTTTAAGCAAGCTGATTATATTTTGGTTATTGGCAGATTCGCCCAGATTTATACCGATTTTCCAGTTAGAATCACCTGATTGAAGAGGATTATTTGAAGAATCTTCAGGCTTTGGAAAGTGAAATGGATTGATCTTAAGGCCATGGACTGCTTTGGCTTGGAATTCAGTTAAATCATTGATCTTAAGTGATTTAGATATTAACTTTTTCCAGCTATCTTCTGTTGGCGTTTCAAATTCTCGAAGTGCGTCCATTTTTTGCACAAATTTAAAACTAAAATTGGTCTTTGCGGTTATTAATATATCCTTGTAAACCCAATGAAATTAAGCAATTAGAGTTACTTTTGCCCTTTAAGCACAGCTGATGAACGATAAAAAAGTCATATACTTTGATAACAATGCCACCACACCGACTGACCCGCGGGTTGTTGAGACGATGGTGCCATTTTTTCACAATGTTCCTGGAAATGCTGCTAGTCGGAATCATCCATTTGGTTGGATGGCCGAAGAGGCGGTTGATTATGCCAGAGAACAGATCGCAAATTTGATAGCGGTCGATCCAAAAGAGATCATTTTCACTTCCGGAGCAACGGAGTCAGACAACCTTGCGTTGAAAGGTGTTTTTGAAATGTATTCCCGTAAAGGAAATCATATCATTACCTTGAAAACTGAGCACAAGGCGGTTCTTGATTCATGCAAAAAGATTGAAAAGATGGGTGGTGAAGTCACTTATCTCGATGTCAATGCAGAAGGATTGGTTGATTTGAC